>CAXHNU010000025.1:0-32212 GCA_964017555.1 uncultured Butyricicoccus sp.
ATGAAATTTATTTCCCTTATATCCTCATGAACCCAGTGGTTATCATTGCCCCGATTGTCGGCAATGCAGTTGCTATCCTGTTTTTCTCCATTATGGGCGCTGGCCTCAATGGCCCCGCCGCACCTGGCTCCATTATTGCATTTATGATGATGACACCACGCGATACTATGCTGGTTTCCCTGCTTGGCATTGCCATTGCCACGGCGATATCGTTCCTCATTGCCTCGCCAATCATCAAAGCAACTGGCGTTAAGAGCCTGGATGAAGCACAAAGCAAAATGAAAGATATGAAAGCACAGGCAAAAGGCACTGCTGTGGCAGAAAACGTCGCCCTTGGTGATGGTGAAATTAAGAAAATCATCTTTGCGTGTGACGCGGGCATGGGCTCGTCCGCAATGGGCGCCACAAAGTTCCGCAACCGCATTAAACCCCTTAACCTTGGCATTGTTGTTACCAATACCTCGGTGGATAACGTACCAGGTGACGCAGATATTGTCGTTTGCCAGGTTATCCTGAAAGACCGCGCCGCAAAGAGCGCACCACAGGCGCGGCTTGTTACAATCGGCAACTTCCTGCAAGATCCCAACTTGGATTCCCTGTATAACCAGCTTGCAAACCGCGGTGCAGGTACTGCGTCCGCTGCTGCGGCTGATGAACTAAAAGCAGAGTCACCAAAATCAGATAAACCACAAGTGCTTTTCCGCGAAGGCATCAAAACTGGGCTGCCAAGCACCGATAAGGAATCGGCAATTCGTGCGGCAGGCGAGTTGCTGCATCAGCTCGGCTGTGTCGATGTCGGTTATATTGATGCAATGGTAGAACGTGAACGCCTGACCACCACTTATATGGGCATGGGCGTTGCGATTCCGCATGGCACCTCGGAAGCCAAGGGCACAGTCAAGAAATCTGGTATTGTCGTTATGCAGTACCCCGATGGCGTCGACTTTGATGACGAAAAAGCATATCTTATCTTTGGCATTGCAGGCGTTGGCGATGAACACCTGGATATGCTGGCAAAAGTCGCTGAAAGCCTAGAAGATGAAGAACTGCTGGAAGACCTCAAGAAAAACGCGGATGTTGAAAAAATTATGCGCACATTCGGCTAAGCCGAGCAGATAAACCATATACCGGCAGGGGGATAGCCGGACGACCGGCTGTCCCTCGCCTCCGGCAGGCAAGGAGGATATATCATCATGAAAAAAGCAGTACAGTTTGGCGCAGGCAATATCGGGCGCGGGTTCATTGGCGCATTGCTGAGCCAAGCAGGTTACCATGTTGTTTTTGCCGATGTTGCAAAGGCAATTATTGATAAAATCAATACAGATAAAAACTATACCGTCCATGTGATGGATGTACAGTGTGAAGATCAGCCGATTCAAAATATCAGCGGTGTGGATTCCACAAAACCAGAAGCGGTTGATGTAATTGCGGAAGCAGAACTTGTCACCACAGCCGTAGGGCTGGTGATTCTGCCGCGCATTGCCCCGACCATTGCCGCAGCGATTGAAAAACGCCAACAGGCAGGCATTAAAACTCCAATGAATATCATCGCGTGTGAAAACGCAATCCGTGCTAGTTCCCAACTGAAAGAAGCGGTTTACGGCGTGTTAAGCGCTGAAGGCAAGGCATTTGCAGATGAATATATTGGCTTTCCAGATTGCGCGGTAGACCGCATTGTGCCGCCAGTTAAAAGTGAAAACTTTATTGATGTCGTGGTGGAAAGCTACTTTGAATGGGATGTGGAACGCGCTGGTTTCAAGGGCGAAATCCCATCCATCCCTGGTATGTCGCTGGTGGACAACCTGATGGCTTATATTGAACGCAAACTGTTCACCCTCAATACAGCCCATTGTATCACTGCATACCTTGGCAAACTGCGCGGACTGCCGACCATTGATAAAGCAATTGCAGACCCGGATATTTATGCCATTGTTTTTGCTGCCATGCAGGAAAGCGGCGCGGGGCTGATTCAAAAACATGGTTTTGATGCCGACAAACATGCGGCATATATTGAAAAAATCATTGGCAGATTTAAAAATCCATACCTCCAGGATGATGTGACCCGTGTTGGGCGCGAACCACTGCGCAAGCTTAGCCCGACAGACCGTTTGATTAAACCATTGTCTACAGCGGCTGGTTATGGCTTGCCAGTAGACCATTTGATCACTGGCATTGGCGCAGCTTTGCGGTATGATAACCCGGAGGACAAGCAAAGCGCAGAACTTCAGGCAAAGATTGCCGAAAAAGGTGTGCGCGATGCTGCCGCAGAAATTACAGACCTTCACGATAACCACTTGCTAGATGCGATTGTGATGGCGTATAATAAACTGGGATGACCCCAACTTTGAACCACCAAAAAAAGGAGCGAAAATTATGAAGGAAATCACTTATGTTATCAAGGATGCACAGGGTATTCACGCACGCCCAGCTGGCTTACTGGTCAAGAAGCTGAAAGAGTTTACCGCAACCCCAACCCTTACCAAGGGTGAAAAGACCATTGACCCCCGCAAAATGTTTGCGCTGATGGGTCTTGGTATCAAATGCGGCGAATCCATTACCTTTACGCTTGATGGCGCGGATGAAGATGCCGCTGCCGCTGCACTGGAAGCGTTCCTCAATGAAAACCTCTAAGGTTTACCGCTGCACGTTTCTCACAATCTCTCATAAATGCCCCACCTCTCCATAAGGGCGGAAAAACCCCTCTGGCAACAAAATAGCTTGCCGGGGGGCTTTTTCTTGTGCGGTGGAATTTTGCAAAAAACACTTGACAGCACCGCAGGATTCTTATATAATTTTTATGGTAAAACATAAAATATGGGGGCGTAGCTCAGCTGGGAGAGCGTTTGACTGGCAGTCAAGAGGTCATGGGTTCGATCCCCACCGTCTCCACCATCTAAGGACGGTTATTCTGATACAACGAGTATCGGGATAACCGTCCTTGATTTTGCCCTAAACCGCCGAAAATGGCCGTTTTTCTAACACTTCAGAGAAAATCCCCACCGTAGGCTCGGAATTTCTCCGGCTTGCGGTGGGGCCTTTTTGCGTTTCTGGGGGCATTGGAGGTAGGGTTATCGTGGATTTATTGGGTATCGTGCTTTTATTGAGGCTATCGTCAAGTCACAAGTGATGGATTATGGTGTAACTAATTTGCTGTTGAATAGCTTTTACCATACAAAAGGTCAAAGTGGTGTCGATTTCACACATTTCCTAATTCTACATAGCTATCAAAAATATGAAAACGTTTTTCAAATTGACTTGACATCAGATGTTCATAGTGCTAAAATGACAGTGGTTTTCAAATTGAAGAAGGGAGCGGTTCATTTGGCGCAACGGACGCAGTACAAAACCAGGCAAATGAACGAGTTGCTTTCTTACCTGAAAACTGTCCAGGGCAACCATGTCACCGTGAATGACATCTGCAACCACTTCAAACAGGAGGATATTTCTGTTGGCACGACAACGGTGTACCGTCTGTTGGAGCGCATGGTCAGTCAAGGCTTGGTTGCAAAGTATGCTGTCGATGGGGTCGCCTACTTCGAGTACACCGGCGAACAGGGTGATTTACCAGCCACCTATCACTGTAAATGCGAGAACTGCGGGAAGCTGTTTCATTTACAGTGTGACGAAGTGGCAAGCCTGGGACAGCATATATTGGAACATCATGGTTTTGAGATGAACGCTGCGCGAACCGTCTTTTATGGCATCTGCGGTGAGTGCAGAGCGTCAGACTTCTAATAGGGCCAGGAACTTTAGAGAGGGGAGGGAAAAGCGTGTATACGAAAAAGCATAGAACACTGGCGCTTTTAGCTTGTGCGGCCTTTTTGATTGTTACCCTTTTCTCTGTTCTCTTTATTGTGAAAGAGGCCGACCATGATTGTATCGGAGAGGGATGCCCGATCTGCGTCTGCATCCGCAACGCCGAACATACCTTGGAGCAGCTGGGGATGGGTTCTGCTGGAATGGCGGGCTGGATGCCTGCCGCCGCTCTGCTTATCCTCACGGTTTCTTGTGTTCTTCGGGCCGTGCCCTGTGAAACTCCGATCAGTCAAAAGGTGAGATTGAACAATTAAACAAAAAAACCTCCAACACAAGGGCGTACTATACCCATTTTTGAAAATCGGGGTGGGACAGCCCTTGTGTTTTTGCGCCCATTTTTCCCAATCCACTGAAATTTTGAAGGTTTTTATCCCATGAAAAAATATCTTTCCATCGTATTGACGTTTCTTTGCCTGCTCTCCTGCCTGACCGCCTGTGGCAAGCAGTCCGCTGGCCCGTCCTCCCAACCGTCCAACACCCAGCCGTCCGGCAATGAGGACGCAAAGCAACTCCAAGTCGTGACCACGATCTTCCCCGAATACGACTGGGTACGGGAGATCATGGGCAGTCAGGCCGACAGCGCCCAAATCACCATGCTCCTGGACAATGGCACCGACCTGCACAGCTATCAGCCCACCGCCGAGGACATTTTGAAGATTTCCACCTGTGACCTGTTCATTTATGTGGGCGGTGAATCTGACGAATGGGTGGAGGACGCCCTGCGGGAAGCCACCAACAAGGATATGAAAGTCATTAACCTGCTGGAAACGCTGGGAGATCAGGTCAAAACCGAGGAAATGGTCGAGGGTATGCAGGAATCGGAGCATGACCATGACCACGGCGGAGAATTTGAAGAAAGCGACATTCAAGACCGCACCCTCTCCGAATTTGCCGGCGAGTGGATTTCTCTCTACCCCCTGCTGCTGGACGGCAAATTAGATGAATACCTTGAGCATAAGGCCGAGGATGATGAAACGGCCACAGCGGAAACCTATCGTGAAAAGTACACCGCGTCCTGGGTCTGCGAAGCGGATCATATTGCGATTGCCGGGGATACCATCACTTTCACCTATCAGGATGGGCACACCGTTTCCGCTGATTATCAGTACGCTGGATACGCCGTAAAACGGGCAGATGATGGGAGCATCAGCAATGTGCGCTACCAATTCCAGACTGACAACGCCGCCGCACCCCGATATGTCCAATTCAACGACCACGGCCATGAGCCGGGGGAGGTTGAGCATTTCCATATCTATTTTGGCAATGACGGCTTTGATGCGCTGACCAATTCCAAGACAAATCCCTACTTCATGCCCGCCGCGCTTTCAACGGAGGAAATTCTGGAAGAATTGACCGGCCACGACCATCACCATGAGGAAGAAGCCGATGAACACGTCTGGCTGTCGCTCAAAAACGCACAGGCCCTTTGCGGCGCGATTACCAATGCGCTGGCGGAGATCGACCCGGACAACGCCGCCAGCTATCAGGCCAACAACACCGCCTATTGTGCGAAGCTGTCCTCTTTGGACGGCCAGTATCAGGCGGCGGTAGACGCGGCAACGCAGAAAACCATTTTGTTTGGCGACCGCTTCCCCTTCCGCTATCTGGTGGACTATGGCCTCAGCTACTACGCCGCCTTTGTGGGCTGTTCCGCCGAAACAGAGGCCAGCTTTGAAACCGTCATGTTCCTGGCAGGAAAGGTGGACGAGCTGGGGCTGAACAGCGTTTGCACCATTGAGAAATCCGACCAAAAGATTGCTCAGACCATCGTGCAAAGCATACAAAAGAAGAACCAGCAGATTTTGACTATGGACTCCATGCAGTCCACCACCTCCCAGGATGTGTCCAGCGGGGCCAATTACCTCTCCATCATGGAGGGTAATCTGGAAACACTGAAGGACGCGCTGAAGTAAGGAGGGGCGGCTATGGCGCAGATCACCTGTCAGGATGTTGCCCTGGGCTATGAGGGCCGGGCCATTCTGGAACATCTGAATTTTTCCATTCATGCCGGAGATTATTTCTGTATCGTGGGGGAAAACGGCTCCGGCAAATCCACCCTCATGCGGACGCTGCTCCACTTGCAGCCGCCCATCAGCGGCAGTATTCGGATGGGTGACGGCCTGCTCCCCAACGAGATCGGCTATCTGCCCCAGCAGACCCAGGTGCAGCGGGACTTTCCGGCATCCGTGAGAGAGATCGTTCTCTCCGGGTGCCAGAACCGCTGCGGCCTGCGGCCCTTTTACAACCGGGAGGAAAAGGCGATGGCGGAAGATGCCATGCTGAAAATGAGCATCACATGGCTGGCCCATCGCTGCTACCGGGAACTGTCAGGTGGTCAGCAGCAGCGGGTTTTGCTGGCCAGAGCCCTGTGCGCCGCCCGGAAAGTCCTGCTGCTGGATGAGCCGGTTTCCGGCCTTGACCCGAAAGTGACGGCGGAAATGTATCGCTTGATTGAGAGCCTGAACCGTCAAGACGGCGTGACCATCATTATGATCTCCCACGACATTGGCGCGGCGGTGCAATATGCCAGCCACATCCTGCATATTGGACATACGGTTTTCTGTGGGACAACGGAAGAATATTTGCAAAGCGACCTGGGACGGAGCTTTGCCGGGGCGAGAGGGGGCGAGGGCCAGTGAGTGCGCTGATAGAAAAGCTGGCGCTATACTTCCAATATCCTTTTGTGCGGTATGCGCTGATCGTGGGCGTTCTGATTGCCCTGTGTTCCTCCCTGTTGGGGGTCACGCTGGTGCTGAAACGCTTTTCCTTTATTGGTGATGGCCTGTCCCATGTGGCGTTTGGGGCTATGGCGGTAGCGTCCATTTTGGGTGTTAGCAACGATATGGCGCTGATCTTGCCGGTAACGATTTTCTGCGCGGTTCTGCTGCTGCGAACCGGCCAGAATACGAAAATCAAAGGCGATGCGGCAGTCGCTATGATCTCGGTGGGGGCGCTGGCAATCGGTTATCTACTGATGAATATTTTCTCCACCGGCCCCAACCTGTCGGGGGATGTGTGCAGTACGCTGTTCGGCTCCACCTCTATCCTGACCCTGACGCAGAACGAGGTCTGGCTGTGTACGGCTCTGTCCGTCCTGGTGGTATTGTTCTTTGTCCTGTTCTACAACAAGATTTTTGCCGTCACTTTTGACGAGGGCTTTGCCAGGGCCACGGGGACAAAAGCGGAAGTTTACAATCTGCTGATCGCCGTGATTATTGCGGTCATTATCGTGTTGGCAATGAATCTGGTGGGCTCCCTGCTGATCTCGGCGCTGGTGATTTTCCCGGCTCTCTCCGCTATGCGGCTGTTCAAGAGTTTCCTGTCGGTCACAGTATGCTCCGCCCTGCTGTCAGTGTGCTGCGCCCTGGCTGGAATCCTGATTTCCATTCTGGCGGGAACGCCAGTCGGCTCTACTATCGTAGCCGTGGACATTGCGGCTTTCGCTGTCGCCTATCTGATAGGCAGAATTTCCGGGAGGTAAATCACAACATGAAACAGATTTCAAAAATTCTGATTGCGGTCATGCTGCTTGCGGCGCTTTCTGGTTGCGGTGCGGCGGGAACAACTGGCGGCAGTGGAACGAATAATGGGAATACCGTTGACAAGGTAATCAATGACCAGATCGCCGCCGCTGACGGTGAAAGCAGTACGCCGGTTCAGACCATTCCAGACGCGCAGGGGAACAGCGGCGCCAATGTTGTCCCCGCGCCGCCGGAAAATCCGAACAACCCCGTAACCGCTCCAGCGGAAACGGGGACGCCGAAAAGCCAGGACGTACCTCTTGAAACAGAACCCGTTGTTTCTGTACCGCCCGTGGAAACAGAACCGCCTGTGGAAACATCAACTCCTGCAGACTATGACCTGACTGCCATGAGCAAGGATATGGTTTATGCCACGGTTTCACAATTTATGTATGATCCTGACGACTATGTAGGAAAGACGGTCCGAATGAACGGCCTATATTATGCCGGTTATGATGACAGAACATACCAATATTACCAATACTGCCTCATTCAAGATGCGTTGGCTTGTTGCGCCCAGGGGCTGGAATTTGTATGGGATGACGGCAGCCATGTGTATCCAGACGAGTATCCAGCAGAGGAAACCGAAATTATAGTACAAGGTGTATTTGATATTTATGAAGAAGCGGGAGAAACGTGCAACTTTCTATATTGCCGTTTGAAAGATGCCACAATGGAAGTAGCTGGAACAGCGTAATATTTCCCACAGTATTCAGAAATTATTTTAAGCCTGCAACATTTCACGGTACTCGCCTGTATATAGGGCAGAACGGCAAGAGCGCCGCTCAAAATTGAAATTTTGGAGGTATCCTACTATGAAAAAACTGCTTGCATCTGCCCTTTGCGCTGTGATGGCGCTGTCCCTGTCCGTGGCCGCTTTTGCGGCGGAGCCTGCGGACATTTCCTCCAATCCCACGGCGACCAATCCCACGGTAACTGCTCCCGCAGACATCACCGCTCCCTCCGGGCTGTCCCGCGCCGGGTATGCGTTCCAGGTGGACGGCGAGGATATGGGCATCCGGGTCAATATCGCGGTTCCCCTCCGGGCCGTGGCCGAGAAGCTGGGCTTTAAGGTGACCTGGAATGGGGATGGCACCATCGGCCTGAACAACGGCGTTATGAACTGCACCGTTACGCTGGGCAAAGACAGCTATCAGGTCGTTACCAGTGTGGAGGGCCTGGATGGTATGTCCGCCCCGTTCTCTTTGGGCATGGCCCCTTACACCGTCGGCGGCACTTCCTATGTTCCTTTGGGGCTTTTTGAGGCCCTGCTGGGCAATCAGGCCGGGGCTGTTACGATGGAAAATGGCGTGCTTTCTCTGCACACCGACCCGTTGAACAACAATGTTCAAATCCCCAACCCCTTTGTCGAGTATGAGACTTTGGAGCAGGCGGCCCAGGCCGCGGGCTTTGGTCTGACTGTCCCCGCCGCCGTCAACGGCTCCGACAGCCGTGTGTTCCAGGCCATCAAGGGCGAACTGCTGGAAGTCACCTATCACAAGGGCGAGGATGAGACTGCCTGTATCCGTAAGGCTCCCGGCAGCGAGAATATCAGCGGTGACTACACTGTATATCCCCAGGTCAATTCGGTTGCTGTGAACGGCGTAAAGGCCACCATGAGCGGCAGCGATCATAATGTCAGCCTTGCAACCTGGACAAGCAACGGCTATACTTACGCTGTGTCTGTCGCTGGGGGCATTTCCCGCAGCGACATGACGGCGCTGATTGCCGCAATCCAGTAAAAATGTCAGATGGGGGTGGGCTTTAAGCCCACCCCCCTTGGGAGGATCATACTGTGGAACTATGCCTTACCTATAACCGTCCTGCTGAAATTGGAGTAATAAGATGGTTTTATGCTCTGCTTTCCGCCGCTGTCCAACACCTGCGGGTGTGGTTCTCTGCGGGACAGGACAGAACTATGAAACAGGAGATCAGCCGTACTGTTATCAATCAACGTGCGGAGGAAATACTGGACGCCTATGGAAACAGCATCCTGCGCTATGCCTATTCTTATCTCCATAACATGAGCAACGCGGAAGAAGTGTTGCAGGATACGCTGGTTCAGTTTTTGAAAACGGCCCCAGTTTTTGAAACCAGGCAGCACGAAAAAGCGTGGCTCCTGCGCGTTGCCGCGAATTTGAGCAAAAATCTTCTTGCCTATAACTCCGTCAGGCGGACGGATGAATTGAACGATGAGTTGGTTGCCGAGAACCGGGAAGATTTGTCCTTTGTTTGGGAGGCCGTCAAGTCGCTGCCGGAGAACTACCGCGAAGCCATCCATCTGTTTTACTATGAGGGTTATTCTACGGCTGAAATTGCCAAAATCCTGGGCCGAAAGGAACCGACTGTCCGCTCTGACCTCCGCCGTGGGCGCGCCAAGCTAAAAGAAGTTTTGAAGGGGGCGTATGGCTTTGAAGAAACGGTATGATGAAGTGATGAATAAAATTGAAGTGACGGATGAAATGCGTGAACGTATCCTGGGTAACATTCAGAGCATGAATATTGAGGTCATGCCGGAGCGCAAGGTCATACCGTTCCCCAACATCAAAAAATATATGTCCTTTGCCGCCTGCTTTGTGGTGCTGCTGGCCGGAGCGTTTGCCGCTGGACACATGGCCGGTATTTTCCATCCGAGTGACCCGAATGTGACAATAGTGAATGGCATGGTCGAGGTTGATACGCTGGAGCAGTTAGCCGCCGCCGTTGGCTTTGAGGTCGAGGAACTGGATGCGCTGCCCTTTGAGGCGGAGATGACAGCTTATGTCTCCTACTGGAATGAACTGGCGGAGATTGTCTACTCCGGCGAGGGCCAGACTGCCACATTCCGAAAGTCCATAGGGGCAGAAGATAACTCTGGTGACTACAGCACTTATTCCTCTATTAAGGAAATAGAAATCAATTCGTTGACGGTGACATTGAAAGGTGATAGGGAGGTTTATACGCTGGCTATATGGTCAAATGGTGTGTATTCGTATTCTATCAGCGTATCTGATGGAATTCCCGAATTGGATTGGCAAAGTCTTATTTCCAAGGTGTTTGAGACATGAAAACAGAATGTGAAACTATAATTCGGGTCTGGGTCAATGTAGAGCAAAAAATTGTATCATTTCATTCAGTTGACGGCCATGATTGCATTTATTTTCAAAAACGGGAACATTTCTTGTCCTATATCCTCGGCTTATCTGAGCAAGGCTTTCGATTTATGTAAAAAATATTATTCCAGAGTTGTGGGAATAAGGTTGCATCCGCCTCTGCTACGGTTGTGATTGCCAATGAATTAGCAGAGGAAGTGGGCTTCTTTTTCCAGGGAGCAAATAATCTAACTCAATACACCCCAGCTATTGATTGGCAGACCTGAATTGGAAAACTTTTGTGATCCATACCACCCTGTTGCATTGCGAATAATTCGGCATATCCTAAAAGCAAACCACTGGCACGGATACTAGACAGGCATTCACAGTGAGTGGACTCTGACTAGATTCTTACCATGATGTTCCTTCGGATGGAGCTGAATGAGCTGTTTGTTTCCCTTTCGGCGGTATTGCCGCTCTGGAAACTAATCCAAGGACTGGATTTAGGCAAAAGATAACTATACTTTCCATTCAAAATAATTTTAATTTGGCTAATAACCTGAGTTGTTCTGTTGGTGCTAAAAGATAGGGTGATCTGCTCTGAGGCAGAACATCCTATCTTTTTCATATATTTATTATTTTTTTCAAGAAACCTTTCCGGTTTGCCCAGGTGGGATGTGTTTTAGATAAGCGAGGAGGCGCGAAAGCACAGGCTCACATCTGCTGAAAGGGAGGGATGGGACATGACACCTCCCTCGGACAGAGAGGACATCCTCTGCGCGATGTTTGAATCGTTCTGCATTACCTCGATCCGCAATTTCGGCAGAAATCTGGACAGGGCCGCGAAGAACCGGCAAAAGCATGACGGCACCGGCGGGGAGTCGGTGGAATATCTGCTCGGCTTGCTCTCCACCGAAGACGAGTACGCGGCGGAGCAACTCGTCCTGGACGTGGACGGTCTGCCCTGCGTACTGGAGAACGAGCTGCTATACAACGCACTTTTATCTTTGCCCGACAAGGAGCGCCGGGTCATCCTCTATGACTTCTGGCACGATTGGAAGGACAGGGAAATCTCAAAGAAACTGGAGGTCACGGTACGCACGGTGTATAACCTTCGGCAGCGTGCGTTCAAGAAAATCCGTACATATTATGAGCTACACGGGCAAGGACCAGACCCCTGAACTGACCTATGCCCTCATCAAAAGGGCGGTCCATGGGGACAAGGACGCTCTGGAGAAAGTCATCCTCCACTTCGACCCATACATCAACGCCGTTTCCACGGTGGTAAAGACGCTCCCCTCCGGGGAGGGCATCCAAGAAGTGGACGAGGACAGGAAAATCCAGATACAGATGCACCTTATGAAAATCATCCAGGAAAAATGGAGGGAACTGATATGACCATGCTGCCCGACCTGTTCTCCTTCGCCTATGTGCCGAACTGGTACATACAGTTGGACGAGCTGGCAGCGCTGGCGCTCCCGGAGCCCTGGCGGTTTCGGGACCCGGCCTATTCTACCAAAAATCCAGACAATCCGATTTTAGAGCGATACATCCATTCCATTTTCAAAAAGCAAGTCATTGACTACAACACAGCAAAGCGGCGGGAAACGGCGGCGGACTGCCTCCATGTGGAGAACGAGTTCGTGTGTTTCCACACCGGCCTCTACACCCGCCGCTACAAGGCCATCTACGGCTGCTTCGACCGAAACAAACGAAAGGACAGTCTGCTGGACTGGTACTTCCGAGGCTTTGCGGACGAGATGGCCCCCTGCTTGAAGTATGTGAACCCTCTCCCGCAGAAACCCCACTATGATATGGCGCAGTATGGCGTCAACTACAACCCGGAATGGCCGATACGGGTCAACATCGATCACATCCTGGGCGACCCGGAGAACTACTCCCGTCTGCCCGAATCCGTCCGAGACGCGAAGAACCTGCCCCTGCTACTGGAAACGGCAGTTGAACTGGCGCGGCGGTGGGCGGTGGTGGAACCGAGCATCGTAGTTCCCCAAGGCTACCAGGGCCGGGTGCAGTATCTCCTGCCGGTCTGTCTGACAGATATGGAGAATCCCGACCTCGCTATGACGCTCACCGTCATGGACGGGTACTACCTGGGGAACACCTGTCTCACCCTGGAGATGGCGTACCTCAACGCACGTCTGCTGGCACGGCTAGCGGCGGCTTGGCTCACAGAGCTGGTCGCGTAACTACACGCGCATAGCGGGTCCATATCCTCTCCCCCTGCCGGACCCCGGCAGCCAGAAGGGGCAGATATGCGGATGCGCAGGAAAAAGGAGGCGCATGATCATGATTTGAAGGCCCAGCGGAAGATCCTGCTCTGCCCCGGCTGCGGGCAGCGGCTGTTGGATTCCTCGCTGGGCATACGGTCACGGCTGTTCACCCCGGTCAAGGGCCGGAATCCTGACTACTATGTAAAATGCGGGCACTGCGGTGCTGAGGTCGGGGTGACAAAACTGAATCACACTGATCCGCTCCGAGCCTCCGGGCCGGGAGCTGACCGGGGATAATCGCCACGGCAATACGGCAATCCCATAAAGGAATGTATATGGGACAGGGAAACGGATGGCTAAACCGGGACAAGGATCGACACACGTTTGTTTGCGCATGATGCACGGAGGGGTGGTTTCATTCCATAGAGCGGCCTAACCTCCATGATACCGCCTGAAAATATGGCGGAAACGACATTGAGCCTGGCAAGCGGCACTTTTGTGCTGCTTGTCAGGCTCTTTTTTTGTTTGTAGTGGCGGTGCCGCTTGCCGGACTCCGAAAGGAGAACGGCAAATGAAGATCGAGTACAAATTCGTCACCGGCACCGTTGAGGTGGAGGTCCCCGATGCGTGGGGGACTGTCCTGGTCGATTTGGACCGGCAGGAGTACAACAACGACCACAAGGAGACCCGCCGCCACTGTTCGCTGGAGGCATACGACCTGGACGATGCCCTGCTCCCCTCGGAGGCGGATGTGGTGCGGGACATCCTCGCCGCTGAGGAGCGGCGGCATCTGCACGAGGCCATCGCCAAGCTGGAGCCACGCCAGCAGAGGCTTATCCGGCAGGTGTATTTTGAGGGGCGCACTTTCACCTCCATCGCCCAGGAGGAGGGGGTTGACCGCACCGCCGTCAGCAAGGCCACCAAGCGGGCCGTCCGAAAATTAAAAAAATTTCTGTGACAGACCGTCCCGTTTCGCCGCTGCCGTGGCCTACCAGTGAAAGGCATCCACAACACTCGCCTTTCGGAAAGGAAAAGGTCATGCGACACAATTTGAAGATCAGCGTGTCCAAGGAACCCCAGAGCGGCGGCATCGTGCAGTGCCGGAATGTTTCCCTGCGGGAGAAACTGCTCACCCGGCTGCTGGGTCGGCGGGAGAAGGTGATGATCCTGGTCCCAGGCAACAGCGTGAAATCGGTGTGCATCACCGAGGTGGCGGAGGGAGGTGCGGCCTGTGAGTAGGATCAAACTGCTCTTGGATGTGGTCGAGGATATGCGCTCCCTGGCGGACAGCCTTCAGGCCGTGGCTGCGGCTCTGGGCCAGAGCGCCCCGGAGGACACCGCCGCTCCCGCTCCGGCCCCGGAAACGGCTCCTACTCCGGCTCCTGCCGATCCGCCGCCCAAGGCCATCACGCTGGAGGAGGTTCGGGCGGTGCTGGCGGATAAAAGCCACGATGGGTACACCGACCAAGTGCGGGGCCTGCTCCAGAAATATGGGGCCGAGAAACTCAGCGGCGTGGACCCCACCCACTACGCCGCTCTGCTGAAGGATGCGGAGGTGCTGGGCAATGGCTCCTAACGCACACGCCATCCTCTCCGCCAGCAGTTCCCACCGCTGGATGAACTGCACTCCCTCCGCCCGTCTGGAGCGGGAGTTCGCCGACCGGGAGACCGAGGCCGCTGCCGAAGGCACCGCCGCCCACGCCCTCTGCGAACACAAGCTCCGCCGCGCTCTGAAAATGCGCTCCCGCAAGCCGGTGTCCAAGTACGACTGTGACGAGATGGACGGATATACGGACGGCTATGTGGAGTTCGTGTTGGAGCAGCTCACCCAGGCCAAGCTGGAGTGCGCCGACCCGCTGGTCCTCATCGAGCAGCGGCTGGATTTTTCCTGCTGGGTGCCGGAGGGCTTTGGCACCGGGGACTGCCTCATCGTGGCAGACAAGCTGCTCCACATCATCGACTTCAAGTACGGTCAGGGCGTTCTGGTGGAGGCCGAGGGAAATCCCCAGATGATGCTGTATGCCCTGGGTGCGCTCCGGTTGTTTGATTCCCTCTATGACATCAGCGAGGTGAGCATGAGCATCTACCAGCCCCGCCGGGAGAATGTGTCCACCTGGACGATCTCGGTGGACGAACTGAACGATTGGGCAGAGAACACCCTCAAGCCCAAGGCGAAGCTGGCCCACAGCGGTGAGGGCGAATACATCCCCGGCCCCTGGTGCCAGTTTTGCAAGGCGGCGGTGAAGTGCCGCGCCCGTGCCGAGGAGAAGCTCCAGCTTGCCCAGTTCGAGTTCGCCCCACCCCCGCTCCTCTCAGATGGGGAGATCGAGGACATCCTCGCCAAGCTGGACGATCTGACCAAGTGGGCCAGCGAGATTCAAACCTATGCCCAGGACGCCGCCGTCAACCACGGGAAGGTGTGGCGGGGCTTCAAGCTGGTGGCCACCCGCACCAACCGCCGCTACACGGACGAGGAGGCGGTGATCCAGACCGCGAAGGAGGCCGGGTACACCGACATTTTCAAAAAGAGCCTCATCACCATCACCGAGATGGAGAGGCTCATGGGCAAGAAGAATTTTGCCGCTATTCTCGGCACCCTGGTGGAGAAGCCCCAGGGCCGTCCCACCCTCGTTCCTGTCACCGACAAGCGCCCCGCCCTGACCAGCACCGGCGCGGGCGATGATTTCACCGAATTTAAGGAGGACTAATCCATGCCCACTCAGAAATCCAACACCAAAGTGGTCACCGGCATCGTCCGGCTGTCCTACGCCAACGTCTGGGAGCCTGCCTCCATCAATGGCAGCAATCCCAAGTACAGCGTGTCCCTCATCATCCCCAAGACCGACACCAAGACCATCGCCGCCATCAACGCCGCCGTGGACGCCGCCATCAAGGAGGGCGTGGCGAAGTTCGGCGGGAAGGTGCCGCCCAAGGGCGCTTTGAAGCTCCCTCTCCGGGACGGCGATGCCGAGCGGGATGACGAGGCGTACAAGGATGCCTACTTTGTCAACGCCAACAGCACCACCGCGCCCCAGATCGTGGACAAGGCCGTTCAGCCCATCCTCGACCGGGCCGAGGTCTACTCCGGCTGCTACGCCCGTGTGTCCATCAACTTCTATGCCTTCAACACCAACGGCAATAAGGGCATCGCCTGCGGTCTGGGCAACATCCAGAAGGTCCGTGACGGGGATCCGCTCAGTGGCCGCACCTCCGCCGCTGACGATTTCGCCACCGATCTGGATGATGATTTCCTCTCCTAAGATCATGTGCGCCGGGTGGCGGGGCTTCGGCTCCGCTGCCCTTTGGCGCGGGAAGGAGGCAGTATGAGATCACTCAGCATCGACATCGAGTCGTTCAGCAGCTATGACCTGAAAAAGTGCGGTGTGTATAAGTATGCATCCGCGCCGGATTTTGAAATCCTGCTGTTCGGCTATTCGGCGGACGGCGGGCCAGTCCAAGTGGTGGATTTCACCGCTGGGGAGCGGCTCCCCAACCAGGTGCTGTCGGCACTCACCGATCCCGCCGTGACCAAGTGGGCCTTCAACGCCCAATTCGAGCGGGTGTGCCTGTCCCGCTGGCTGGGGATGCCTGTGGGCGAATACCTCGCCCCGGACTCCTGGCGCTGCACGATGGTGTGGGCGGCGACCCTGGGCCTCCCTCTCTCGCTGGAGGGTGTGGGAGCCGTCCTTGGCTTGGAAAAACAGAAACTGAAAGAGGGCAAAGACCTTATCCGATACTTCTGCACCCCCGCCAAGGGCAGGGATGGGAGCCAGTTTCGCCGCCGCCCGGAGGATGCCCCGGAGAAGTGGGAGCGGTTCAAAGCCTACAACCTCCGGGACGTGGAAACGGAAATGGCTATCCAGCAAAAGCTGTCCCGGTTCCCGGTGCCGGAGGACATCTGGGACGAGTACCATCTCGACCAGGAGATCAACGACCGGGGTATTGGCGTGGATATGGGGCTGGTGCGTCAGGCCGTTGCCATGGACGCCCGCTCCAGAGAAAAGCTGACCGCCCAGATGCAGAGGCTGACCGATTTGGAAAATCCCAACTCTGTCCAGCAGATGAAACAGTGGCTGGCGGACAACGGTCTGGAACTGGACAGCCTTGGCAAAAAGGAGGTCGCCGCTCTACTGAAAACCGCTCCCGCTCCGCTCTCTGAGGTGCTGCTCCTGCGGCAGCAGTTGGCGAAATCCAGTGTGAAGAAATACACCGCAATGGCAACGGCAATCTGCTCGGATGGGCGGGCCAGAGGGATGTTTCAGTTTTACGGTGCCGCACGAACGGGCCGGGCTGCTGGTCGCATCATCCAACTTCAAAACCTTCCTCAGAACCACATCCCCGATCTGGCACAGGCCCGCTCGTTGGTGCGCTCTGGCAATTTCGAGGCGGTGGAACTGCTCTACGAGGATGTGCCGGACACACTGTCCCAGCTCATCCGCACCGCTTTCGTGCCGCAGAACGGCAGGAAGTTCATCGTGTCCGACTTCTCCGCAATCGAGGCCAGAGTTCTGGCATGGTTCGCTGGAGAGCAGTGGGTCTTGGACACATTCAAAAACAACGGCGACATTTACTGCGAGACTGCGTCAAGGATGTTCCATGTGCCAGTGGAGAAACATGGTCAGAATGCCCATCTGCGTCAAAAAGGCAAACAGGCAACTTTGTCCTGCGGCTACGGAGGCTCTGTCGGGGCGCTGAAAGCGATGGGAGCATTGGAAGCTGGCATGACTGAGGAGGAACTGAAACCGCTGGTGGATAGCTGGCGCGCCGCCAATCCCCGCATCGTCCAGTTCTGGTGGGATGTGGACCGGGAGGTCAAGCGGTGCGTGAGGGAGCGGTGCGCCACAGAAACACACGGCCTCCGCTTTACCTACCAGAGCGGATTCCTGTTCATCACCCTCCCCTCCGGTAGACGGCTGGCCTATGTGAAGCCGAAGATCGGCGAGAACCGCTTTGGCGGCGAGGCCGTCACCTACGAGGGCGTGGGCGGCACGAAGAAGTGGGAGCGGCTGGAAAGCTATGGCCCCAAGTTCGTGGAGAACTGTGTCGCCGCAGGAACCTTGGTCATTACACAGAGGGGGCTTATTCCCATTGAAGAAATAACGGATGCAGACATTCTGTGGGATGGCTGCGAATGGTGCCATCACGATGGGCTGATAGCCAAAGGGCAACAGACCGTTGTGAAAGCAAACGGCATCTATCTGACCCCGGAGCATCAGATTTTGACGGAGAAAGGATGGATGGAATGTGCCAAGAGTAGTGGACTTAGCTGGGCAGCGTTTTCATTACCTGACTGTTTTGTCTCGTGCGGAGAACACGAAACAGGGCAAAGCCCAGTGGCTGTGCCGGTGCATCTGCGGGGTGCAGAAGGTCATCCCGGCCAAGAACCTCACATCAAAAAAGAATCCTGTCAAGTCGTGCGGCTGTATGCGGGGGCATCTGATTTCAGAGGCTCTGAAGCAACACGGCATGAGCCACCATCCAGCGTTCGGAGTGTGGCACTCCATGAAGCAGAGATGTCAGGACCCGCACCATCCCGCATACCACAACTACGGAGGCCGGGGGATTACAGTCTGTAAGGAGTGGAGCGAGAGCTTCGAGGCGTTCTGGCGGGATATGGGACCGACCTACCAGCGTGGGTTGGAGTTGGACAGGATCAACAACAACGAGGGTTATCGGTCAGGGAACTGCCGATGGACCACTCGAAAGGCCAACACGCGGAACAAGCGGACAAATCGCATGATAGATACACCATACGGCAGGATGACGGTATCCACGCTGGCGGAACTGACGGGCATCGGCGAGACAACTCTCATATACCGCTTGGATCACGACTGGCCAACAGAATTTCTGTGCATGAAACCGGATGTCAGAAACAAGTCTACGACATTCGGAATTGCGGTCCGAGGCACAGATTCGCAGTTTGGGATGGAGAAACAGGAAAAGTCCGTATCGTGAGCAACTGTGTCCAAGCCACTGCCAGGGACATCCTCATGTACGCCATGCAGACGCTGCGGAACTGCTCCATCGTGGCCCATGTCCATGACGAGCTTATCATCGAGTGCGACCGCAGGGTTTCCCTCACCGCCGTGTGTGAGCAGATGGGCCGGACGCCGCCCTGGGCCAAGGGCCTGCTACTCCGGGCGGACGGCTACGAGTGCGACTTCTACAAGAAAGACTGAGGTTTGACTATGAGTGTAAATGAACGCAATTCCGAGGGCTACTACGACCCCACCGCATACGAGGCTCTCGTCAAGATCGAGCGGGAGGCGAGGCAGGCTCACGCTTTCCGGCCCATGGTGTACATCTGCTCCCCGCTCTCCGGCAGCATCGCCGCCAACCAGCGCAGCGCCCGCCGCTACTGCCGGTTCGCCGTGGACGGCGGCTATATTCCCTTGGCCCCGCACCTCTACTTCCCGCAGTTCATGGATGACGGCAGCGGGGCCGAGCGCGACCTCGCCCTGTTCATGGACATCGTGCTGCTCTCCAAGTGCGACCAACTGTGGGTGTTCGGGGACCGCATTTCCAAGGGCATGGGCATTGAGATCGAGAAGGCCAGACGGAAGGACCAGCCCATCCGCTGGTTCACCGCCGACTGTAAGGAGGTTACACGCCATGCGTGATTTGCCCATTGCTTATGGCAATAGCTGTTATGCCAAGACCTGGTCGAACAAGGCCATCCGCTTTGACGCCCTGTGCGACCGACTCTCTGTCACCATCCGCACCTCGGAAACGGCGGAGGAGTACCCCAAGCTGGCGAAGGCCGACCGGGACCGGGCCAAGGACAAGGGCGGATTTGTGGGAGGCCAGCTCCGGGACAACCGCCGCAAGCGGGAGAACGTGGTCTGCCGCTCCATGCTGACCGAGGACGTGGATCATGCCGACACCGGCTTCATCCAGCGGTTCACCGAGGGGTGCCGCTACGCCGCCTGCCTCTACACCACCCACGGCCATACGCCGGAGGCCCCCAGGGTACGCATCGTGGTCCCGCTGACCCGCGATGTGACGCCGGAGGAATACACCGCCATCGCCCGGTACTTCGCAGACGAGTGGGGCATCGACCAGTTTGACGAGTGCAGCTACCGCCCCCACCAGTTGATGTACTGGCCCACCACTCCCGCCAACGGCGAGTACATCTTCCGGCGGGTGGAGGGCGAGTGGCTGGACCCGGACGCATATCTGGCGGCGCACCCCAACTGGAGGGACTGCTCCCTGCTGCCCACCTCCTCCCGCGAAAGCATCGTCCGCAGCCAGACCGCCGCCAAACAGGAGGACCCGCTGGAAAAGGAGGGCGTGGTCGGTGCATTCTGCCGCGCCTATCCCGTGGAGGACGCCATCGACCGTTTTCTCTCCGACATCTACGAGCCGTCCGAGGCGGAGGGCCGCTATGATTACATCCCCGCCGACTCCTCCGCCGGTGTTGTGATCTATGACGACAAATTTGCCTACAGCCACCACGCCACTGACCCGGCCTGCGGGATGCTGCTGAATGCCTTTGACCTGGTGCGGCTCCACCTGTTCGGCGGCAGGGACGACCGATGCGCACCGGACACCGCTCCGGGCAAGCTGCCCTCGTTCAAAGCCATGACCGAACTTGCCCTCAAGGACGAGCGGGTCAAGGCTGTGTTTGCCCAGGAGCGGATGGCCCAGGCCGTAGAGGAATTTGACGAGGACAAGTGGCAGGAGCGGCTGGAGTTGGACAAGGCCGGAAGTGTGAAAAATACCCTTCGCAACCTCACCCTCATTCTGGAGAACGACCCCAATTTGAAACCTCTGGTGTTCAATCAGCTTCTGGACGGCATGGAAATCAAGGGAGCCGTCCCTTGGAAACACCCCTCCAAGTTCTGGCGGGATGCCGATGACGCCCAGCTTATCAGCTATGTGGACACTCACTACGGTACCTTCTCCGCCCGGAACTACGACATCGCCGTGACCAAGGTGTCGGACGACCGCTCCTACCACCCCATCCGGGAGTTCATCGCCAACCTCCCCGCCTGGGACGGTGTGGAGCGGGTGGACACCCTGCTCATCGACTACCTCGCCGCCGAGGACACGCCCTATGTGCGGGCGGTCACCAGGAAAACCTTGTGCGCCGCCGTTAAGCGTGTGCTGGTCCCCGGCAGCAAGTTTGACTCCATGCTGGTGCTGAACGGCCCCCAGGGTGTGGGCAAAAGCACCCTCATCGCAAAGCTGGCCGGGGAGTGGTTTTCCGACAGCCTCAATCTGAGTGACACCAAGGACAAGACTGCCGCCGAGAAGTTGCAGGGCTATTGGATTCTGGAGATCGGCGAGCTGGCTGGCCTGCGGAAGGCCGAGGTGGAGACGCTGCGCTCCTTTCTCTCCCGGCAGAACGACATCTACCTCGCCGCCGAGGACACGCCCTATGTGCGGGCGGTCACCAGGAAAACCTTGTGCGCCGCCGTTAAGCGTGTGCTGGTCCCCGGCAGCAAGTTTGACTCCATGCTGGTGCTGAACGGCCCCCAGGGTGTGGGCAAAAGCACCCTCATCGCAAAGCTGGCCGGGGAGTGGTTTTCCGACAGCCTCAATCTGAGTGACACCAAGGACAAGACTGCCGCCGAGAAGTTGCAGGGCTATTGGATTCTGGAGATCGGCGAGCTGGCTGGCCTGCGGAAGGCCGAGGTGGAAACGCTGCGCTCCTTTCTCTCCCGGCAGAACGACATCTACCGCGCCGCCTTCGGCAAACGGGCCACGCCCCATCTGCGCCAGTGCGTGTTCTTCGGCACCACCAACGCCGAGTCCGGCTACTTCCGGGACACCACAGGCAACCGACGCTTCTGGCCTGTCAAGACCCCCGGCGGCGGGAGAAAGCACTCCTGGGAGCTGACCGAGGAGGATATCCGCCAGATTTGGGCGGAGGTGCTGGTGTATGTGGAGCGGGGCGAAAAGCTCTATCTGGACGCCAGCATGGAAACCCTCGCCAAAGCGGAGCAGCGGGAGGCCATGGAGTCTGACGAGCGGGAGGGCCTGGTGCGGCTGTACCTGGACACCCTTCTGCCGGAGGACTGGAACGGCATGGACATCTTCGAGCGGCGGAACTTCCTCCATGGCAGCGACTTCGGCCCCGCCCAGCGCCAGGGGACGGTCAAGCGCACCTCCGTTTCCAGCATGGAGATTTGGTGTGAGTGCTTTGGCAAGGACCGCTCCAACCTGCGCCGCGCCGACAGCAACGAGATCACCGGCATCCTCAAGCGAATCGGCTGGCAGAGGGCGGAGAACAAGGCGCGTATCCCTCTCTATGGCCCGCAGTACATTTTCGTTCCGAAGGGGTGTTCCGAATGAAAATACCCCTTTGTGCCAGACACAGGAACAGGTTCCCAGGGGATAGCACCGCCGTTGGAACGCATGATGGAACATCCCGTGGGAACGGGCGCGCCCCCATAGGCTGCGAGGTTTGTCGGCTGGCTTGTTCCTGTGTTCCTAACCTTTCTTATATATCGAAAGATATAAAAAATATGGCAGTCACACCCGCAAAACACGCCTATACGCGCGTAAAGGGATTTTTCCGTTCTTGGAACGCAGGAGGTGGCCGCTGTGCGTGAGAAAACTGTGGAGGCCAAGCTGGTGGCGGCAGTCAAAGGGATGGGTGGCCTCGCCCCAAAATTCATCAGCCCAGGATATGACGGGATGCCCGACCGCCTGGTGTTACTTCCTAACGGGATACTGGCCTTTGTGGAGTTAAAGGCTCCCGGCAAAAAACTCCGGCCCCTACAGGTGCGGAGAAAGGCGCAGTTGGAAGGACTCGGCTTTTCGGTGTACTGCATCGACAGGCCAGAGCAGATCGGAGGTGTCCTCGGTGAAATACAGTCCTCATGATTATCAGAACTTCGCCACCGACTTCATCCTGATGCACCCCGCCTCCGCCATCTTCCTTGATTGTGGCCTTGGTAAGAGCGTCATCACCCTCACCGCCCTGTTCGACCTGTGCCTGGACAGCTTTCTGGTTAGGAAGGTACTGGTCATCGCCCCGCTCCAGGTGGCACGGGACACCTGGCCCTCCGAACTGCGGAAGTGGGACCACCTCCGGGGCCTGTCCTGGTCGCTGGCGGTGGGGAGCGAGGTCGAGCGGAAGGCGGCGCTGCACCAGCGGGCCTTCGTGTACATCATCAACCGGGAGAACGTCCAGTGGCTCATCGAGGACAGCGGCCTCCCCTTCGACTACGACATGGTGGTGGTCGATGAGCTGTCCTCCTTCAAGTCCTATCAGGCAAAGCGGTTCCGCGCCCTGCTGAAAGTCCGCCCCGGTGTCAAACGCATTGTGGGGCTGACCGGCACCCCCTCCAGCAACGGCCTGATGGACCTGTGGGTGGAGTTCCGGCTCCTGGACATGGGCCAGCGGCTGGGGAGGTACATCACCCACTACCGCGCCCGGTACTTCCAGCCGGACAAGCGCAACGGCCAGGTTGTGTTCTCCTACAAGTCCCTCCCCGGCGCAGAGGAGGCCATCTACGAGAAAATTTCCGACATCACCATCTCCATGCGGGCCACCGACCATCTCCAGATGCCGGAATGTGTGTTCAACGAGGTGCGGGTTACCCTCTCCGAGCGGGAGCGGCAGACCTATGACACCATGCGGTCTGAACTGGTGGTTTCCTTGGGCGGCGAGGAGGTGGATGCCGGGAACGCAGCGGCACTCGGCAACAAGCTGTCCCAGATGGCGAACGGTGCTGTCTACGGTGAGGACAAGCGTGTGTTCCCCATCCATGACCGAAAGCTGGACGCTCTGGAGGACATCATTGAAGCGGCGAACGGAAAGCCGGTGCTGGTGGCCTACTGGTTCCAGCATGACCGGGAGCGGATCGCCGCCCGCCTCCGAAAGCTCCACATCCCGTTCTCCCCGCTGGACACATCGGAGAGCATCGCCCGGTGGAATCGCGGGGAGCTGCCCGTGGCTCTCATCCGCCCGGCCTCTGCCGGACATGGGCTGAACCTCCAATCGGGTGGCTCCACCCTGGTCTGGTTCGGGCTGACGTGGTCGCTGGAGCTGTACCAGCAGGCCAACGCCCGCCTCTGGCGGCAGGGGCAGACGGATACAGTGGTCATCCACCACATCATCGCCGCCGACACCATTGACGAGCGGATCATGTCCGCTCTGAGCAGGAAAGAAAAATCACAGTCCGCATTGATCGATGCGGTGAAAGCGAATCTGGAGGTAGAAAAATGACGGCAAAAGAATATCTTTCCCAGGCCAGGTATCTTGACCTGCGCATCAACAGCAAAATTCAGCAGGTGGCCTCGCTGAACGATTTGGCAACGAAGGCCACCTCCACATTGACCGGGATGCCGCACAATCCCAATCGTGCCACTTCCACGATGGAGGAAACCATCGCTAAGATCATCGACCTCCAGGCGGAGATCAACCGTGACATTGATCGGCTGGTGGATTTGAAGCAGGAGATCACCGCCACTATCAAGGCTGTGGACAACAACGAGTACCAGACCATTCTGGAGAAGCGGTATCTGTGTTTCCTCCCTTGGGAGAAGATTGCTGTGGACATGGGGTACAGCATTCGGAATGTTCAAATCCTCCATGGCAAAGCTCTGGCCAGCGTGGTCCTTCCCGCTGCCGCCTAAAGTTTGCATGGTTTTTCATTGAAATGCACCCAGCCTCTGTGCTAAGATTATAATCAGCACAACAGCATAGAGAACAGCCACCGTGGGACCACCATCCTGCGGTGGCTTTTCTTTTGCCCGGATGGAGGTGACCACCATACCCAGAACGCCAAAACACCCCTGCGGTTTTCCCGGCTGTCCCAACCTGACCGATGGACGGTTCTGCGAGGAACACGCCAAGCAGGAGAACCGCCGCTACGAACGCTACCAGCGGGACCCCGCCACCAAGCGGCGCTACGGCAGAGCGTGGCAGCGTATCCGTGACCGATACGCCGCCGCTCACCCTTTCTGCGAGGAGTGCTACAAACGCGGCGTCCTCACCCCTACCGAGGAAATCCATCACATCAAGCCGCTGGCCCACGGCGGCACTCATGCGGACGATAATCTCATGGCGCTGTGCAAGCCATGCCACTCCCGCATCACGGTGGAGATGGGCGACCGCTGGCCGCAGAACAAAGAGTACACCTACTGACCCCAGGGGCGGGTCAAATCTCTACAGCCCTGCCCCGTGGGGAACGGCGCGGGGTCATTTGCGCAAAATCGCGGTTTCAAACGAGGTATATACCCCACGCCAGAACGGAGGTGGTTTTCATGGCGAAGGACGGCACCAACCGGGGCGGCGCTCGTGTGGGCGCTGGGGCGAAGAAAAAGCCCCTGGCGGATAAGATCGCCGAGGGCAACCCTGGCAGGCGGCGGCTGACCGTCACCGACTTCGACACCACCGCCGATCTGGAGGGCCAGCCGAAGCCCCGGCCCTCCGCCATGCTCTCCGCCACCCAGAAGGACGGCAGGCCGCTCATCGCCGCCGAAATCTACGAGGCCACCTGGAACTGGCTGGCCCAGCGCAGGTGCGCCTCGCTGGTATCCCCGCAGCTCCTGGAGCGGTACGCCATGAGCGTGGCCCGGTGGATTCAGTGTGAGGAGGCCATCACCGAGTACGGTTTCCTCGCCAAGCACCCCACCACCGGCAACGCCATCCAAAGCCCCTATGTGGCTATGAGCCAGAATTTCATGTCCCAGACCAACCGGCTGTGGATGGAGATTTACCAGATTGTCAAAGAGAACTGCGCCGGGGAGTACGGCGGGGCCACGCCCCAGGATGATGTCATGGAGCGGCTGCTCCAGGCCCGGAAGGGCAAGATTTGAGAAGGGAGTCCAGCATGGTAATTGAGAGAAAACACACGGCGGATTTGATTCCCGCTGACTACAATCCCCGGAAGGACCTAAAGCCAGGGGACGCTGAATATGAGAAGCTGAAACGCTCCATCGAGCAGTTCGGCTATGTGGAGCCGGTGATCTGGAACAAGACCACCGGCTTTGTTGTGGGCGGACACCAGCGGCTGAAGGTGCTGCTGGACATGGGCATCACCGAGGTGGAGTGCGTGGTGGTGGAGATGGACGCCGAGAAGGAAAAGGCGCTCAACATCGCCCTCAACAAAATCTCCGGCGAGTGGGACAAGGACAAGCTGGCCCTGCTCATCGCTGACCTCCAGGGGGCCGACTTCGATGTGTCCCTCACGGGCTTTGAGCCTGCGGAAATTGACTCGCTGTTCAAAGATGCCCAGCAGAGCAAGGTCAAGGATGATGATTTCGATGTGGAGGCGGAACTCCAGAAACCGACCATCACCAAGGCCGGGGATGTATGGACGCTGGGGCGGCACCGGTTGGTCTGCGGCGACAGCACCAAACCGGAGACCTTCGCCCTGCTCATGGGCGACCGCAAGGCCAACCTGGTTATCACGGACCCGCCCTACAATGTGAACTATGAGGGCAGCGCCGGGAAGATCAAGAACGACCACATGGCGGACGATGCCTTTTACCAGTTCCTTCTGGCAGCGTTCCAGAACACCGAGGTGGCGATGGCGGATGACGCCAGCATCTATGTGTTGCACGCCGACACCGAAGGGCTGAACTTCCGCCGCGCCTTTGCGGATGCCGGGTTCCGGCTCTCCGGGACGTGTATCTGGAAGAAGCAGTCTCTGGTGCTGGGCCGCTCTCCCTACCAGTGGCAGCATGAGCCGATTTTGTTCGGCTGGAAGAAAAAGGGCAAGCACCAATGGTACACGGGCCGGAAGGAATCCACCATCTGGGAGTTTGACAAGCCCAAGAAGAACGGCGACCACCCTACCATGAAGCCAATCCCGCTGCTGGCCTATCCCATCATGAACTCCAGCATGAGCAACACACTGGTGCTGGACCCCTTCGGCGGCTCCGGCTCCACGCTGATCGCCTGTGAGCAGACTGACCGCTCCTGCTGCACCATTGAGCTGGATGAGAAATTCTGCGATGTGATCGTCAAGCGGTACATCGAGCAGGTCGGTTCCGCCGATGGCGTTTCCGTCCAGCGTGACGGACAGACACTCAAATATGAGGAGGCTGTCAATGTTAATGAACAGGGCTGACGGGAAAGAGTATGTTCTCAGCCTCTCCTACGGCAAAGACAGCCTCGGATGCCTTGGAGCCATAGAGGAATTGGGCTGGCCGCTGGATCGTATCGTCCACGCTGAGGTCTGGGCAACCGATACCATTCCTGCCGACTTACCACCAATGGTGGAGTTCAAGGCCAAAGCTGATGCTATCATCTTGAAACGCTGGGGCATCGAAGTGGAACACGTCTGTGCCATGACCACTTATGAGCGGTGTTTTTACAAGCCAATCACAAGGCAAGCGGAGGGTTTTGAAGATCGCATCGGTCTAAATCGCGGATTCCCCTACCAAAAGGGCGCGTGGTGCCAGCGAGACCTCAAGGTGGCGGCGCTGAACGGACGGAGAAAAAAGACCTTTGAATCGGACATCATCTACCGCGTCATGTCAGATAAGAGTAAACGGGGCGGAGAATATCACGGCTGGCCTATGACGAAAGGGCCAATTTGTCAGAGCCAGCTAAAAACGGAACCTTTGCCAAAGGCAAAGGACACCGTCCAATATCTCGGCATAGCATCTGACGAACCGGGGCGCTTTAGACAGCTATCGGATACAAAGGTCAGCCCTCTTGTCGCAGCCGGGTGGACAGAGGCAATGTGCAGGGAGTGGTGTGAGGCCAATGACCTTTTGTCGCCGATTTACACCACAGCTACCCGTGGCGGCTGCTGGTTCTGCCATAACCAGGGCATTGACCAGCTCCGCATCCTGCGGCACGAATACCCGGAATATTGGTCGCTGATGTTGAAATGGGACAGTGACAGCCCGGTGACATTCCACCCGGACGGACACACGGTCCATGATTTTGAGCGAAGATTTCAGTTAGAGGACTGCGGTATGCTGGTTGCGGGAGATCACAAATTCCGATGGAAACAGTTGGAAAAGCTGGAAAAGAGCCAGGAAGGAGAAGGCTGTCATGAATCCGAATCAAATCAATAACTCTTTGACCCTCGGCAGCCTGTTTGACGGCTCCGGGGGATTCCCTTTGGGCGGGCTGCTGGCTGGCGTCACCCCGGTCTGGGCCTCAGAGATTGAGCCGTTCCCCATCCGGGTGACCACCAGGCGGTTTCCCAGCATGAAGCACTACGGCGACATCTCCCAGATGGATGGCGGGAAGATCGAGCCGGTGGACATCATCACCTTCGGCTCCCCGTGTACCGACATGAGCATCGCGGGGAAAAGGGCTGGGCTGGATGGCGCTCAGTCCTCGCTGTTTTATCAGGCCATCCGCATCATCAAAGAAATGAGGTGTGCCACCAATGGAAGATACCCGCGGTGGATCTGCTGGGAGAATGTTGTCGGGGCGTTCAGCTCGAACCGGGGCCTCGACTTCAAAGCGGTCCTCGAAGCGGTCATCGGCATCATCGAGCCGGGAGCCGAGGTGCCTATGCCTGAGAAAGACCGCTGGCCCTACGCCGACATTTACATGGGAGAGCGATGGAGCGTTGCGTACCGCACTTTCGATGCGCAACATTGGGGAGTCCCCCAGCGAAGACGCCGCGTCTACCTTGTCGGCGATCTTGCAGGCCAGTGTGCCGGACAAGTATTATTTGAGTCCGAAGGCTTGTCTGGGTATTCTGCGGAGGGCTTCCGCTCGTGGCAAAGAGCTGCCAGAGATACTGCGTCTGGCATTGGAGCGGCAGGCTTCGATGACTACAACGGAGATTTAACTGGCGATGTGAGCGCGTCACTCGGTGTCAACTGTGGAATGAGTACCGGCAGGAACGGCATCGTACTCAACGATCAGGGCGGTGGACGGATGGGCATTTCCGAGGAAGTGACCGCCACCCTCCGCGCCCAGGAGCATGGGCATCCGCCCTGTGTGCTGGCGGCTGGTTTTTGTAAGGAGTGTTCCGCTCAGAGCCGGGGTATCGGCTACGAGGAGGAACGCGCTCCTACCCTCCGGGCCGGAGCCATCCCCACCGCCGTCTATGAGAACCATAGTCAGGACACCAGATACACCGGGCCGCTGGATACGGCCCCCACGGTCAGCTCCACCTACGGCACCGGGGGAAACAACCAGCCCTTCGTGGTGCAGGAGGACACGCCCAAGACGCTGAAGATTCGCTCCGGCTGCGAGGGCGGTGGCAAAGGGCCGCTCATCCAAGAGGACGTTTCCGCCACCCTCTCCTGCAACAACGACCAGACGCTGTTCGTGCCGAAATGCTACAGCATTGGTGCGGCTTTCAGTGCCGGGATGCTATCGGACAATCCCCGCAGTGGCATCTACGAGGCGGACTCCTCCCGGACGCTGGACCAGAGCGGCGGTAATCCCGGCTGCAACCAAGGCGGCATCGCTGTGGTGGAGGGGCCGACCTACGCCATGACTCCCTGCACCTATACGCAGATTGAGCGGGAAAAGGCTCCCACGCTAAACGCAAGAGGTTTCAAGGACCCCACCTTTGTCAATGCTGGCTACAGTGTGAGAAGGCTTACCCCCACCGAATGCGCCAGGTTACAAGGGTTCCCGGATTTTTGGTGCTCCGGGCTTGATACACCGGAACCGACCGAGGCGGACATCGCATTTTGGACGGAGGTCTGGGAGACCCACCGCCGGGTGGTGGGCAGCTCCGCCAAGCCCAAGAGCCGGAATCAAATCGTCAAGTGGCTGAAAAATCCCCATTCCGACTCCGCAGAATATAAAATGTGGGGCAACGGGGTCGCACTGCCCAATGTGTTCTTCGTGCTGGCTGGCATTGTGTGGGCTACACAATTTTGCACAGAGTAATTTGTCATAATTATGCTGAGAAACAACTTGCTATTCGGGGCCGGTAGAGCGAATATGTGACTACCAAAAAACAAGGGGGTCAACACCATGACGATCAACTACAACGTGACCGGCACCGAGCGCAAGCGCCTCGCGGACTACATTTCCGGCTTTATGGGTACGGAGAAAAAGTACCTGGGCGCGCCGACCTTCGCCTACCAGATCGGCTACTTCACCGTCAGCAAGGACGGCGCGATCAGTTTCGAGGACCGGGGCTACAACAGCGACATCGATGCGCTGATGGCGGAGCTGGAGGGCCAGGGGTTCCACACCGAAGACGCCATCGCCAAGGCCGACAGCGGCGACACCGCCGAGCTGGAGGCCGAGCCTACTGATGGGGCCAACGATTCCAGCGGCTGCGGCCTGACGGTCGGCATTCCCGCCGCCACTCTCAGCCCGGATGCCCTGGTCAACCTCACAAGCCTCCTCACCGCCAAGGGACGGCTTATCCGCAAAGCCCTGGGTGTGGAGGCCCTCCCGGTGGAGGTCAGCCCCGACACAGTCTCCTTCCCCTAGTTCGAGGGCCGGGACCTCGATGCCGATGAGGTCAAGACCTACACCCACCTGATTGCCGCCCTCTGCGACATGGCCCGGAACCAGAAGCGCATTACCGCCAAGGAAAAGGTCACCGACAACGACAAGTACGCCTTCCGGTGCTTTCTCCTCCGGCTGGGCTTCATCGGGGCCGAGTTCAAGGTCGAGCGGAAAATCCTGCTCCGCAACCTCTCCGGCAACGGTGCGTTCAAATCCGGCAAGCGCAACACCGAGGCCGTCCAGCCAGAGCCTCCCGCCTCCGCCGATGCGGTGGAGGCCCGGGGCGACCCGGCTCTGGCCGAGGCCCTGGCGGACGAGCTGCTGATCCAGCAGGTCAATGCCTCCTTTGGAGAGGAGGCGGCATCGTGAGCCTCATTACATTGGACGCCCTCGCCGCCCTGCGGGAGCAGTATCCATCCGGCACACGGGTGGAGCTGCTCCGAATGGACGATCCCCAGGCCCCGCCCATCGGCACCAGGGGGACCGTCCGGGGCGTGGATGACACCGGCTCCATCATGGTGGCCTGGGACAGCGGCGGCTCCCTCAATGTGCTATACGGCGTGGACGAGTGCAGAAAGGTGGGCGGGTGAGATGCGCAGCGTTATCAGAGAGTTCTACCTCGGCAACCTCTCCCCGGACACCACGGCCATCCGGCAGGGTTCCGAGTTGAAAAAAGCGGTACAGGAGGTGTCCGATGCCGAGACCTTCCTCTGGGAACACTTGGATGAGGAGTGCCTCGCCGCGCTGGAGCGGCGGGTGTCCGCCCAGCTCACCTCCAGCACCACCACTGCCGAGGAACGCTACCTGGACGGTTTCCGCACCGGGGCCAAGTTCATGCTGGACATTCTTGAGGGCCGCAGTGAAAACTTGGCTCCACTGGTGTAACCTGCGCCATAAACTACACAATTCCGGTCTTGAATGATTGTGTACTTTATAGGCGCGAATTGACTTGCTATATCTCCGTTTTAGAGCGAATATGTCACTACCGAAGGGGAAAACACCCTGCCGGACACACAAAAACGGAGGTCAGCACGATGAACGAGAAAATGAAAAACCAGGTCACCGAGATGAAAAAGCAGACCATCGGGGTTGAGGTGGAGATGAACAGCATCACCCGCCAGAACGCCGCCAAGCTCGCCGCCGAGTTCTTCGGCACCGGGCGGTTCCAGGACACCGCCTACCGCAACGGTTACTACACCTGGTCGGCCTGGGATGCCGAGGGCCGCGAGTGGAAGTTCCAGCGGGACAGCAGCATCCACGGACCGGACGATGAGCGGTGCGAGATGGTCACGCCGATCCTCACCTACGCCGACATGGAAACCCTCCAGGAGCTGGTGCGGCGGCTGCGCAAGGCCGGAGCCAAGAGCGACCCCTCCAGAGGGTGCGGAGTCCACATCCACATCGGTGCCAAAGGCCACACGCCCCAGACCCTCCGCAATCTGGCGAACATCATGGCCAGCCACGAGAGCCTTTTGGCGGATGCCCTCAACATCGACCGAGGCCGCATCGCCGACTACTGCGCGATGGTCAGCCCCCGGTTCATTCGGGAGATCAACGAGCGCAAGCCCGACACCATGAGCGACCTGGCGGACATTTGGTACAGCGCCAACTACGCCACCTCCGGCAGAAACCAGCACTACAACGACAGCCGCTACCATATGCTCAACCTCCACGCCACCTTCACCAAGGGGACGGTCGAGTTTCGGCTTTTCCAGTTCGACGCCCCCACCGCCGAGCGCAAGAACGGCCTCCACGCCGGACAGCTCAAGAGCTACATCCAGCTCTGCCTCGCACTCAGCCAGATGGCGAAGTCGGTCAAGACCGCCAGCCCCAAGCCCCAGCAGAACGACAACCCCAAGTACGCCATGCGCACCTGGCTCCTCCGCCTGGGCTTCATCGGCGAGGAGTTCGCCACCGCCCGCGACCTGCTGACCCGCCGCCTCGCCGGGGATGCTGCCTTCCGAAACGGCAGAGCCGCTTGAAGGACTATAGGTTAAACGCCCCGCCTTGACCCGCCACCGAGCGGGCTTAAGGTGGTAGGAGGGCCTACGCCCCGGAAAGGAAGGTACAGAATATGGCAAACGGAAAGCGGTACTACATCGCCTACGGCAGCAACCTCAACATCCCCCAGATGCGGATTCGCTGCCCTGGGGCGCGGATCATCGGCACCTCGGTCATCCCCGACTACGAGCTGCTGTTCAAGGGGAGCAAGACCGGCTCCTA
>CAXHNU010000026.1:0-31933 GCA_964017555.1 uncultured Butyricicoccus sp.
CGGTTCCTGATTAAACCGCCCCTTAAAATTGCGTTGGCAGTTTGTTTTTTTATCCTGCTGACTTGTGCGCTAAAGCCCTCTGGCAGCTATACCCGAAAAAAAGTATGGATATGGCTTTTGTTCCTGTATTATTTATGGGTGCTGTCCAATATGTTGTTTTTTGACGCGGCATTTGGGCGCGGGGAAACCATGGGCGGTATCAATATGGAGCCGCTGCACACCATCCATAATTATTTGCTGGCATATGAACATGGCAATGTCAGCTTGGAAATTGTAATTATCAATTTGGCAGGCAATTTGGCTGCATTTGCGCCAATGGCAGTTTTTTTGCCGGCATTATTCCGCGGACAGCGGAATATCCTGCTGTTTTTTGTCACAATTGTGCTTCTGGTGGCGTCGGTGGAAGCGATCCAATATGTCACCAGCACAGGAAGCTGTGATATTGATGATCTGATTTTGAACACTGCGGGCGCGTTGTTTGTCTGGATTTTGCTGCTGCCTTGGCGGCTGTTCCGGCAGGCAAAGAAAAAGCGGTAATTGCCCCCTGCCTTGCGAAAAATTGCACTCATGCAATATGTATAGAAATCTTAACAGAAGTTTGTTTATATTTCTTAACGAAAACCCCTTATCAAAAGTCTGAAAAAGCGGTATAATAATATTGTACAAAAAAACAGCCGGAGAAAGAGGTTTTTTATGAAAGTATGGACAAAGTACCAGACATTTGGTGTTGTTGTTGCAGCGATTGCGCTGTGCATTGCAATGCTGCAGTTTGGTGCGCCCATTTAATCCCCAAGCATTTGACAACGGATAAAAGGTAAGGCAAAACGCCAAAAAAAAACGGTACGCAGTGTAAAACAGCGTACCGTTTTGCTTTGCAAAACATTATTTGCGGCGGCGGGATGGTTTGCCTTTGAAACTGCTGCCGCCATGGCGGCGGGAGCGGCGGTCGGGATGGTCATGGCGGCTGTCACCAGGTTCGCGGTATAGGCGCACATCAACCAGGGTGCCGCCGATTGCATAGCCGGACAGCTTGTGGATAATACGCTGGGCAAGCTCGCTAGGAATTTCTACCAGCGAATACTCGCGGAAGCATTGGATTTTGCCAATGCGCTTGCCGGAAATGCCGGTTGCCTCAGTAATCGCGCCGACAATATGGTTTGGGGCAATATTGCAGCTGCGCCCAATAGAAACCCGCAGACGGACACAGCCTTCATGGAGTGGGACGGCTTTTGTCATTTTTTCAGGCTTTGGCGCATGGATTTCCGGGATGGACGCCATTTCATGGTGTAAAAGGTGTTCCAGCGCAATTTCCGCAACCATTTCTGCCGTATAGCCATCAGCCGTAAGCGCCTCTAAAATCGGACGGGCAGAAAACCGGCTGACAGCGCCATTGTTTTTTTCCAACAAAGCAGTTCGTAATGAATCACATAATTTTTCGCTGCGCTGGGCAGCAATGGCATGATAATCAGGCAGCGGTTTGCGCTCGATTTTGGCATGGGTAAAGCGTTCAATGCTGCGAATGATGGATACCTGCCGGGGCGAATCGATCAAGGTATAAGAAGCGCCGGTGCGCCCGGCACGCCCGGTGCGTCCAATGCGGTGGATATAATATTCAAAATCCTGTGGAATATCAAAATTGTAAACTGCGTCCACATCATCCACATCAATACCGCGCGCCGCAACATCGGTTGCAATCAGGATGGGGGTGCGCCCGGATTTAAAACTGTTCATTACAGAGGTGCGCATATCTTGTTTCATATCACCATGCAGGGCAGAAGCTTGGAAACCATGTTCGCTGAGGCAGCGTCCCAGTTCGTCCACCATTTTCTTTGTGTTGCAAAAGATAATAGAAAGCCGCGGCTGCTGGGCATGGAGCAAAAGGGTCAAAGCACGTTCCTTTTCGCCGCGGGGCACCTCAAAATAATATTGGCTGATGGTATCGATGGTGCGTTCAGCGGTGTTGCCGGCTTCAATCAGCGCAGGCATATGCTGATATTCCCCTGTGATTTCTAAAATTTCAGGCGGCATAGTCGCAGAAAACAGCACAGTTTGACGGGTTGGCGGGGTGGTTTGCAGAATGGTTTCAATATCCTCACGGAATCCCATATTTAACATTTCATCGGCTTCATCCAGCACAGCAAGGCTTAGGCTTTCCAAATCAAGAGCATGGCGGCGCATTAAATCCATCACGCGTCCAGGCGTGCCGACAACAATTTCTACGCCGCGTTTGAGTTGGCGGATTTGCCCGGTAATCGGGTCACCGCCATAAACTGCCAGTACCCGCACCCCATCGGTATATTTGCAGATTTTTCGCAGTTCGCCTTCGGCTTGCATGGCAAGCTCACGGGTTGGACATAAAACAAGGGTTTGGGTCTGTCCGGTTGGCACAGTATGCAGCACAGACGGCACACCAAATGCAACGGTTTTGCCAGTACCGGTGTGGCTTTTGCCAATGATATCCTGCCCACCCAGAATCGCGGGGATAGCACGCGCCTGAATTTCAGTCGGCGCTTGGAACCCCATATCATCCAGCGCACGCAGGATAGGGGCAGGCAGGTTGAGTTCAGAAAATGTCGTATCCAAAGAATACCTCCTATATCAAAAAAACAAAACAATAAACCAAAACAAAACGTGGGGCACATCCCCACGTTTTTCAGTATCGAATATAGGTTTAGTATAGCACGAAATGGATTGTCCGTCAAAGGAAAGGCGTTATTTTGCGGCAGATTCCACATTTTCCATGGTTTCCACCGGCAAAACGGAAAATTCTTTGTCGATTTTTTTGGCAAAACCGGCTAAGGTCTTGCCAGGGCCGATTTCACAGCCATTTTGCAGCCCAGCAGCAATGCCATTTGCCATCAGGGTTTTCCAGCGGACAGGTGACATCATATGCTGTTCCAGATGGGCAGGCATATCCTGGATATCAAGCGGCTTGCCATCCAGGTTGGAATAGACTGGCACAGTAGGCGCGGAGAATGTAAAACCTTCCAAAAAGGCGCGCAGTTCAGCGGCGGCGTCTTTGAGCAGCGGCGTATGGAACGCGCCGCTGACCGCAAGCGGCAAAGCGCGTTTGGCGCCAGCCGCCTTGCAGGCGGCAATGGCTGCATCCAGCGCGGCACGTTCGCCAGCGATGACAAGCTGCCCAGGGCAATTGTAATTAACTGGGCGTACAATACCACAGGTAACACTGGCACAAGCCTGCTCCACCGCGCTATCTTCCAGCCCAAGGATTGCTGCCATACCGCTGTCCATGCTGTCAGCGGCAGCCTGCATCACTTGCCCGCGTTTGCGGACAATTTGAATTCCATCCTCCAGCGAAACAATGCCGGAAGCAGCAAGGGCAGTATATTCGCCCAGCGAAAACCCGGCGCAGGCGGAAAATGTCACGCCAGCTTCTTTTAATGCGGCATAAGCTGCCATAGAATGGGTGAAAATTGCAATTTGTGCATTGACCGTGCGGGAAAGCTCTTCTTTGGTACCTTCAAAGCAGAGTTTTGCCACATCCAGCCCTGCAACATCGGATGCACAGGCAAAAACATCCCGCGCAGCGGCGCTGCCGCTGCAAAGTGCCTGTCCCATGCCGGGGTGCTGCGCCCCCTGCCCGGGGAACAACGCAAAGCCATATGTCATAACAGATAGCCTCCTTATTGATGAAAAAGTGTGTAGAATGCCGAATGTATGATATCCCTGTGGACTTTTTTACTTGGGAAGTGGGGAAAGTGTTGACATCCAGATACGGGTTTATTATAATATTATCGAATTATTTTGTCAATCAGGGCCGCGGGTGCGGCTTCAATTTTAGCCTGTATATTTAGCATTTCAAAATAATTAACCGTTCGACAGGGGAGGTCGAGTAACATTTTAAGCAAGCTCATCGGAATTGGGGCATATCGCCCTGACAGCCGGCTGACCAACAGCCAGCTCGAACAAATGGTGGATACCAGCGACGAATGGATTGTCCGGCGCACTGGCATCCGGGAGCGCCGCATTGCCATGGGGGAAACCACATGGGAAATGGCGCTGCGGGCAGCCCAGCCTGCCTTGGCAGATGCCGGGTTGGAAGGCGCGGCGCTGGATTTGATTTTGGTCACGACCGCCACGCCGGACAGTTATACGCCCACAGTGTCTTGCGTGCTGCAGGACAAGCTTGGGGCAAAACACGCCATGGCATTTGATTTAAGCGCGGCGTGTTCCGGATTTGTTTATGCCAGTGACGTGGCAGACAGCTATATCCGGGCAGGCAAAGCCAAAAATGTGCTGGTCGTTTCTGCGGAACGGCTAAGCAGCATTATTGATTATACCGACCGGTCTACCTGTGTCATCTTTGGCGATGGCGCGGGAGCAGCGGTCTATACCGCTTCTGACGATGGCAGCGGCATCATGGCTACATATATGCGTGCCAATGGCGCGCTGGGCCATGCGCTGTATGCCGGGGCATTGCCGGCGGAGCAAAACCCGCTGACCGGCAATCGGGAAATTCCAACAAACCACCGCTTTCTGAAAATGGGCGGCAGCGAAGTGTTTCGGTTTACGGCAACTGCCGTGCCCGAAGCCATTGAACACGTATTGGAACGCGCCGGGATGCCGGCGCAGGATGTTGATTGGTATGTGCTGCATCAGGCAAACCAACGCATTTTGCATATGGTTTCTGCCAAATATGGGCTGGATGAAAGTCGGGTATATGTCAATATTGACCGATTTGGCAATACCTCATCAGCTTCGATCCCATTGTGTTTGGCAGAAATGAAAGAAAAACAGCTTTTGAAACCTGGACAGGTTTTGCTGATGAGCGGTTTTGGCGGCGGGCTGACCTATGGCGCATTGGTCATCCGGTTGTGAGCGAGAGGAGTTACACCATGAAAACCAAAATTACAGAGCTTTTTGGGATTGAGTACCCCATAATCCAGGGCGCAATGGCTTGGATTGCAGATGGCGGGCTTGCCGCAGCAGTCAGCGAGGCTGGCGGGCTTGGCATTATCGCGGGCGGCGCAGCGCCGGTGGAGTATATCCGGGCAGAAATCCACCGTGCGCGAGCAGCAACCAGCAAGCCGATTGGCATGAATATTATGCTGCTTAGCCCCAATGCGGATGAACTTGCCCAGCTTGCCATAGAAGAGCATATCGAAGTGCTGACCACTGGTGCAGGCAACCCGGGCAAATATATGGAAGCCTGGAAAGCTGCTGGCATTCGGGTGGCGCCGGTTGTGGCGTCAGTTGCGCTGGCAAAGCGCATGGAACGCGCTGGCGCGGATGCTGTGATTGCTGAAGGCATGGAATCCGGCGGGCATATCGGTGAAACCACCACCATGGCACTGCTGCCTCAAGTTGTAGACGGTGTGTCCATCCCGGTGATCGGGGCGGGCGGCTGCGCGGATGGGCGCGGCATGGCGGCAATGCTGATGCTGGGCGCGGAAGGTGTGCAGTGCGGCACGATTTTCCTCAGCGCGGCAGAATGCCCGATTTCTGATAAATACCGGGAACTGGTGCTCAAAGCAACCGATATTTCCACGGTTGTCACAGGGCGCCCCAGCGGGCACCCTGTGCGGGCGCTGAAAACACCGCTCCAGCGCAAATGCCTCCAGCTTGAGAAAAACCCTACCCAGCAGTCGCTGGAGGAGTTGGAAGCTGCCACAGCAGGCGCACTGCGCAAAGCTGTGCAGGATGGCAATTATGAAGAAGGGACATTTATGTCCGGGCAGGTGGCAGGCATGGTCAATACCCCGTCCAACTGCCATGATATTATCCGTAAAATCACCGGGGAAGCCGAACAGTTACTCAAAGGTGCTGCCGCACGCTTCCAGTAAGGAGGATAAAAATGGGTGTTGCAATTGTAACAGGCGCTTCGCGCGGCATTGGCGCGGCGATTGCCCGCCGCCTTGCGGCGGCTGGGCATGACATCATTGTCAACTGTGCGTCTTCTGTGGACAAAGCGGAAGCGGTCGCGGCGGAATGCCGCGAAATGGGCGTCAATGCCCTTGCCATGCAGTGGGATGTATCTGACCATGCCGCTTGCGAACAGGCGCTTGCGGAAATCAAAGAAAAAATGGGCGTGCCGTTCATTTTGGTCAATAACGCAGGCATTACCCGCGATGGCTTAATGGTGCGCATGAAAGAAGCTCAATTCGATGAGGTCATTAACATTAACCTGAAGGGCGCGTTTAATATGCTGCAATTATGCGGCGCAATGATGATGCGTGCCAAAACTGGGCGTATCATTAACATCACATCAATTTCCGGCATGGCAGGCAACGCAGGGCAAATCAATTACTGCGCTGCAAAGGCGGGGCTGATTGGTATGACCAAAACTGCCGCCAAAGAGCTTGGCGCACGCGGCATCACAGTCAACGCGGTTGCGCCAGGCTGGATTGATACAGATATGACCGCGGGCTTGCCTGACGCCATCAAAGATGGCGCGAAAAAACAGATTTCACTCGGCAGGTTTGGCAAACCCGAAGAAATTGCGGGTGCCGTAGCATTCCTCGCATCGGATGAAGCGTCATTTATTTCCGGGCAGACGCTGGTCGTGGACGGCGGCATGATTTAAGGAGGGGCAGCAATGGAAAAAGTAGTAATTACCGGCATGGGTGCTGTGACCCCGGTTGGCAATGATGTGGAAACCTTCTGGCAGTCGCTGAAAGGCGGGAAATGCGGCATTGCGCCGATTTCCGCATTTGATACCACCGATTTTAAAGTAAAAGTCGCGGCAGAAGTTAAGGATTTTGACCCGATAGATTATATGGACAAGCGGGAAGCCAAACGCATGGATCGGTTTTGCCATTTTGCGCTGGCGGCAGCCGCGCAGGCAGTGGAACAAAGTGGGCTGAAAGAGGAAAATTTTGACCCATACCGCACAGGCGTTTTTGTCGGTTCGGGCGTTGGCGGGCTGGCAGTGTTTGAAACCGAAATGGAAAAACTGCTTGCCAAAGGTCCAGGGCGAATTTCTCCGCTGTGCATCCCGGAAATGATTGGCAATATGGCTTCTGCGCATATTTCCATGCGCTTTGGGTTCAAAGGGGAAACCTTCTGCCCAGTTTCTGCCTGTGCCACAGGCAATCATGCCATTGGCGAAGCCATGCGCGCCATCCGCCATGGCTATCAGGATGTTGTGTTGGCAGGCGGCACAGAAGCCTCAATTATCCGCATTGCGATTTCTGGTTTCCAAAACATGAAAGCCCTGCATGTTGGCGATGACCCGGCAGCGGCTTCCATCCCATTTGATGCCCGCCGCAGCGGGTTTGTCATGGGTGAAGGCGCAGGCGTGCTGGTGCTGGAAAGCCTCAGCCATGCCAAGGCGCGCGGCGCCACAATCCTTGCCGAAGTGGCAGGCTATGGCGCGTCCAGCGACGCTTATCATATCACCAGCCCAGACCCGGAAGGCGAAGGCGCTGCACTTGCCATGCGCCGTGCCATTGAAGATGCTGGCTTAACTGCTGCTGATGTGAATTATATCAATGCGCATGGCACCTCAACCCCGCTGAATGAAAAATATGAAACCATTGCGATTAAAAAAGCATTTGGCGAAGCGGCTAAAACGGTAAAGATTTCTTCCACCAAGTCCATGACCGGGCATTTGCTCGGCGGCGCGGCAGCAGTAGAGGCAATTGCCTGCGTTTGTGCCATCCGGGACGGCGTGATCCCGCCGACCATTGGCTATCAGCAGCCTGACCCTGACTGCGATTTGGATATTACACCCAATCAGGCAGTGCAGGCGCCTGTAAATGTGGCAATTTCCAATTCATTGGGCTTTGGCGGGCATAACGCAACCATATTGCTCAGGAAGGTGTAATAAAATGGAACTGAATGACATACAACAAACCACCATCGCGCTGATGGACGCGCTGAAAGCGCATGGTTTGGCAGAGCTTTCGTTGGATGCAAAAGAATTCAAACTCAAGCTGCGGGCACATCCGCCTATGCAGGCAGCGGCATCAGCCGTGCCTGCTGCCGCCGCTGCGGCTGTGGTACAGGTAGAAACGCCTGCACCAGCGCCAGCCGAAGAAGAACTGCCTGGCACAAAAGTTACCGCGCCGCTGGTCGGCACATTCTATGCCGCACCTAACCCGGAGGAACCGCCTTATATCGAAGTTGGGCAGCAGGTAAAAAAAGGCGATACGCTGTTTATTATTGAAGCCATGAAAACCATGAATGAAATTGCCGCGCCATGTGATGGCAAGGTCAGCCGCATTTTGGCACAGTCAGGCGATATGGTGGAATTTGGACAGTTACTGGTTGTGATTGCATAAGGAGGGGTATGCTGTGTTAAACAAAGAACAGATTATGGAGATTATCCCACACCGCCCACCAATGCTGCTTGTGGACGAAGTCACGGAAATGGATGCAGAACACGCCGTTGGCACCCTGCATTTGACTGGGGATGAATTCTTTTTCCAAGGGCATTTCCCTGGCAGACCGATTATGCCGGCAGTGTTCCAGCTGGAAGCATTGGCACAGGTTGGAGCGGTGCTGCTGCTCAGCCTGCCCGAATTTCAAGGCAAAACCGCGGTATATACTGGCATTGATAAAGCAAAATTCCGCAATATGGTCAGCCCGGGCGATACCTTGCAAATGGAAATCCAGGTTGTCAAGCGCCGCGGTACAATGGCAGTGGCGCAAGGCATTGCCACAGTAAATGGGAAAAAAGCAGCGGAAGCAGAAATCAAATGCGCAGTGGTTGATTGAGGCAGGAGGCAGACACGATGTTTCGTAAAGTCCTCATCGCCAACCGCGGTGAAATTGCGGTGCGCATTATTCAGGCGTGCCGGGATTTGGGCGTTATTGCTGTTGCGGTGTTTTCGGAGGCAGACCGCCATGCCCTGCACGCACAAATTGCAGATGAAGCGGTTTGCATTGGCCCCGCGGCAGCGCGCGACAGCTATCTAAATATGGGCAATATCATTTCTGCTGCCATTGCGTGCGGCGCACAGGCAATCCATCCTGGGTTTGGATTCCTTTCGGAAAATGCGGATTTTGCCCAAATGGTCATCGAAAATGGGCTGGCATTCATTGGGCCGACCCCGGAAACCATCCGCCGCATGGGGGATAAAGCCGAAGCCAAACGCACTGCTGTCAAAGCGGGCGTGCCGGTTGCGCCGGGTACGGACGGCGCGGTGGAAAACTTTGCCGAGGCAGAGCGGGAAGCCGGGCGCATTGGCTACCCGGTCATGTGCAAGGCAGCGGCAGGCGGCGGCGGCAAAGGCATCCGTGTGGCATTTGCCCCAGAGGAGCTGAAAGCGGCATATGAAGCTGCCAGCAGCGAAGCACAGGCGAATTTTGGCGATGGGCGGCTGTATTTGGAACGCTATATCCACAACCCGCGCCATATCGAAGTGCAGGTGCTGGGCGACAGCTTTGGCAATGTGGTGCATTTGTTTGAACGGGATTGTTCTATCCAGCGCCGCCATCAGAAACTGATTGAAGAAGCGCCTTCCAGCAGCGCCAGCGCGGATTTCCGGCAGCGGATTTGCGCGGCGGCGGTGCGCCTTGCAAAAGCAGCGGGCTACCGCGGCGCAGGTACAGTGGAATTTCTTGCCGAAGGCGAAAATTTTTATTTTTGTGAGATGAATACCCGTATCCAGGTGGAACACCCTGTGACAGAACAGGTGACAGGAATTGATCTGGTATGCGAACAAATTAAAATTGCCGCTGGCGAACCGCTTGGCTTTACACAAGATGAGGTTGTGCTGCGCGGGCATGCGATTGAATGCCGCATCAATGCGGAAGACCCAGCCAGGGGATTTGCCCCCTGCCCAGGGACAATTGTATCCATGCACCTTGCGGGCGGGCCAGGCATCCGCATTGACACAGCAGCATATCAGGGCTATACAATTCCGCCGTATTATGATAGTATGATTGGAAAGGTGATTGCTTATGGCGCCGACCGGCAGCAGGCGATTGCCCGTATGAAGCGCGCCTTGGCAGAAACCTTGTTTGAAGGTGTGCAGACCACAACCGATTATCAAATGCAAATCCTTGCCTCTGAATCATTTGCACAAGGGGCATTCCATACCAATTCGATTGAAAACGGCAGCTTTGGCAAAGAATAAGGAGGTGCCCAGGTGCTGATAGATTTGTTCCAGAAAACCCGTGACAGTTCCATGCGCATGAAAGGCGGCGAAGAACCGGATACCAAACCGCTGAAAGTGTGCAAAGGCTGTGGCGCGGCGTTTAAAGCGCGTAACTTTGGGCGCAATTTATATGTTTGCCCGGTATGCGGGCGGTACAGCCGCCTGCTGGCGCGTACCCGTATCCGGTTTACCGCTGATCCGGACAGCTTTCAGGAATTATTCGGCGGGCTGAAAACCCTCAATCCATTGGAGTTTGACGGCTATACCGAAAAAGTACGGGATCTGGTGGGCAAAACCGGTATCAATGAAGCGGTTGTCACCGGTATTTGTACCATCGGCGGCATTCAGACTTGTTTGGGTGTGATGGACAGCCATTTCATGATGGCGTCCATGGGCAGCGTTGTCGGCGAAAAACTGACGCGTCTGTTTGAATATGCAGTCCGCCACCGGCTGCCGGTTGTGCTGTTTACCTGTTCAGGCGGCGCGCGGATGCAGGAAGGGATGTTCTCTCTGCTGCAAATGGCAAAGGTATCCGGCGCCGTACGGCGGCATTCTGATGCGGGGCTGCTTTATATCACCGTGCTGACTGACCCGACAACGGGCGGCGTGACCGCAAGTTTTGCCTCCTTGGGGGATATCATCTTAGCAGAACCGCACGCAACGGTCGGTTTTGCCGGACGGCGAGTCATTGAAGGAACCATTGGCGAACAGCTTCCAGATGAATTTCAGACCGCAGGGTTCTTGCGCGATCATGGTTTTTGTGATAAGATAGTCCCGCGGAACCAAATGAAACAGGTGCTGACCCAACTGCTGCAGCTGCATCAGCAAAAGCCCCGGAAAGGCAGGTGACCCCATATGGCAGAAACCGTGCGTACAGTGCAGGAAAAACTGCAAATGATTCACAGCACATCCCGCCCAACCATTGATGACTATACAGCGGCTGTCTTTGACAGTTTTATTGAGCTGCATGGCGACCGGGCTTATGGCGAAGATGCTGCCATTTGTGCCGGCATTGGTATGCTGGGCAGCCAGCCGGTGACGGTGATTGGGCACCGCAAAGGCAAGACAACGGAAAATAATATTGCCGCGAATTTTGGGATGCCCCATCCGGAAGGTTACCGCAAGGCGCTGCGGCTTGCCAAACAAGCGGAAAAGTTCCATCGCCCAGTCATTTGCTTTGTCGATACGCCAGGCGCATTTTGCGGCATTGGCGCGGAAGAACGTGGGCAAGGCGAAGCCATTGCCCGATGCTTGTATGAATTCATTGCGCTGCGCACCCCAGTGGTCAGCATTGTGACAGGTGAAGGTGGATCAGGCGGCGCGTTAGCGCTGGCTGTGGCTGACCGTGTGCTGATGCTGGAAAATGCGCTGTATTCTGTGATTTCCCCACGCGGCTGCGCGTCGATCTTATGGAAGGATGCAAGCCGTGAGATTGAAGCCGCGGAACGACTGAAAATTACCGCGCAGGATTTATACGGCTTTGGTATGGTGGAAGGGATTATCCCGGAAACCCCTTCTATCTTAAAAAATGTGAAGAAAACCCTTGTGACGGTTTTGCAGGAGCTTTGTGCGGAAGAAGACATAGATGCCCTGCTGGCAAAACGGTATGAAAAATTCCGTAAAATCGGAGTTTTCCAGGAAATAAATCAAATTTGAAAAATGAAACAGTAAGGAGAGGAAACTTTATGTTTGAAAAAATCTGTGAGCTTTTGGCGGATAAGTTTGACGCTGACGCATCTTCTATGACCATGGAAACCTCCATCAAGGACGATCTGAACGCGGATTCCCTTGATATCGTGGAGCTGATGATGGATCTGGAAGAACAGTTCGGCATTGCGATTTCCGATGAGGAAGCAATGGAACTGTCTACCATTGGCGATATTGTCAAGTATATTGACGACCATCAATAAGCTGCAAAAAGGCTTGCCAGCAAACAAAAGGGTTTCTGGCAAGCCTTTCTATATGGCAGAATAACTTTTTCATCCAGAGGGGTTTCAAAATTATGATTAAATTGATTGCCGCTGATTTGGACGGCACGCTGCTTGACAGCCATAAACAACTTCCCGCGTCGCTGCCGGATCTGCTGCACCGGCTGCGGGCACGCGGTATCCGGTTTATGCCGGCAAGCGGACGGCAATATTATAACCTTGCCGCGCTATTTCCGGAATCGGCACAGGAGCTGCTGTTTATCGCGGAAAATGGCGCGATGACAGTCGATTGCGGGCGTACCTTATTTGTCGATGAGATACCGCCTGCGGATTTGGTACAGCCCATTGCGCTGACACGGCAGGCGCCGCATACCTATGCCATTTTAGCAGGGGAGCACAGCGCATATTGCGAGGATGATGACCCGGTTTTTATGGAAAACGCGCGAATGTATTATGCCCGGCTGGAACGGGTGTCAGATTTGCTGGAAGCCGCACAGCATGACCGGATTTGTAAAATTGCGGTGTTTGAACATGGCAATGCGGAAAAAGGGTGCTATCCATTGTTAAAACCGTTGGAAAAGCGGTTTCAAGTGGTGCTGTCAGGGGCAGACTGGGTTGATTTAATGAATCCTGGGGTCAATAAGGGCACAGCGATGCAAAAGATTCAAAAGGCACTTGGCATTTTGCCGGAAGAATGTATGGCATTTGGCGATTACCTGAATGATAAAGAGCTGCTGGAGGCTGTGACGCATTCATTTGCTATGGCAAATGCACACCCGGCGCTAAAGGCAAAGCATATTGCGCCGTCAAATGATGAAGATGGTGTTGTACGGGCAGTATGGTCATATCTTGGACTTGGGCAAGAGATGATGGAAACGAATATGCACTGATAAGCTCAAAATTACAGTTGATGTGAAATATTCTGAAATTTCAGCGGTTTTGCGCTTAAAACATAGAAAAACAAAAAGGGGCTGTAACAAAACAGTCCCTTTTTTGCCGTTTTGTAGGTTTGCGAATTGTCAGCTTTGAAGAAAATAAAAAATCCCCCTTGACAGGCGGAGGGAAATCGTGTATCCTAAGTGTACTAGAAATGCTAGTACAGATGATACAACGAAAGGAGGCGCGCAATGCTCCGTATTGATTTCCGGGATGCGCGGCCTATTTATGAACAGGTCGCGGATGGGATAGAAGACCTTGCCATGCACAGTGTCATGAAGCCAGATGAACAACTGCCAAGCGTGCGGCAGCTTGCCATGGAACTATCCATCAACCCAAACACAATACAGCGCGCATATAGTGAACTTGAAAACCGGGGAGTGATTTATTCCGTGAAAGGACGGGGAAATTTTATTTCAGGCGACAGTGACAGTTTGCGGCAGCGCCGTTTGGATGAAATTGCGCAGCAAATCTATGCGCTGGCGCAAGCCGCGCGGGAACTTGGCGCGGATACTGCGACACTGACAAGCTGGCTTGCCGGAAAGGAAGGGGAAAATCTATGATCCGTTCTACCGATGCCACAAAGTATTTTGGCGCGCTGTGCGCTGTGGATAAGGTCAATGCGGAAATCCAAGATGGTTCTGTATTTGGGCTTATCGGCTCTAATGGCGCTGGCAAATCCACATTCCTGCGGATGCTGGCAGGCATTTTGCAGCCGGATACTGGCAGTATTACCATTGATGAAAACCCGATTTTTGAAAATATCGGGCTGAAAAGCCGGTGTTTTTATATCTCGGATGAACAGTATTTCTTTTCTGGCTCCACGCCGGAGGAAATGAAACGCTATTACAGCATTTTATATCCGAAATTTGACAACAACCGTTATAACCGCTTGATGAAAGCCTTTGATTTGGATGAAAAACGTAAAATCCGTACCTTCTCCAAGGGGATGAAAAAACAAGTATCTGTGATTATGGGCGTTTGCGCTGGCACAGACTACCTATTCTGCGATGAAACCTTTGACGGGCTTGACCCTGTGGTGCGGCAGGCTGTGAAATCCCTCTTTGCGGAGGATGTCGCGGAACGTGGTATGACTCCTGTCATTGCCAGCCACAACCTGCGCGAACTTGAGGATATTTGTGACCATGTCGGGCTGCTGCACCGCGGCGGCATTCTGTTTTCCCGCGATTTGGATGATATGAAATTAGGCATTCATAAATTGCAGGTGATTTGGGACGGCAACCCGCCTGACCATGCGTTTGACGGCATGGAAATCATGCGGCAGGAATCCCGCGGATCATTATATACCATTACCGTGCGCGGCACGCGTGAAGAGATCCAAAACCATATTGCGTCAACCCAGCCTGTCTTTTTTGAAATGCTGCCGCTGACGTTGGAAGAAATCTTTATCAGTGAAACGGAGGTGGCTGGCTATGATGTCAAATCGCTCCTTCTTTGATGTGCGGCTGCTGCGTGAAACCATGCGCCGCAATATTTGGGCGATTGCATTATCGCTCATCGGCTTTGCGTTCTGCCTGCCAATCCCTATGGCAATTACCTTGCAAAATGCACTTGAGAATGTCAAACGGATGCCGGAAGATACAAAATTTATCATGAAAAATGCGGCGGATACCATGGGTGCCTGGCTGTCGCTGGATAATTTCCTGATTACGCTCGGCTGTATTATCATGGCGCTGCTTTGCGGCGTTGCAATGTTTCGTTACCTGCATTCCCGCAAACAGGTGGATTTTTATCACGGTATCCCCATCAGCCGTACCAAATTATTTGTAACAAATTATTTGGCAGGCGTCTTGTCTGTGCTCCCGGCACTTTATCTGATGTATGCTTTGGCAGCAATCATCACATTGGCGGCAGGTGTAAAGCTCTCATTTGGTTTTGGTGAAGGGTTATTTGTCCTTTTGCTGCATAGCCTATTTTTCCTGCTGATTTACACCATTTCTGTGTTGGCAACCGTGCTTACCGGCAATACCATTATTGCGGTGCTGATGGATGCGTGGCTGTTATTCTCCATTCCGGCAGCGGCTGCTGTCGCAGGGTTTTTGGGCACAATGTATTTCCATACCTGGGGCGGGTTTGGAATATTGCGCTGGCTCATCACCTACGCATCCCCACCGATTTTATATGTGCTGGCTTCCACTGGCGACCCGCTGTATGTGACAAATAATGCGCTGCGTATCTACAATAATACAGGCGCAGCGAACGATATGCTGTTTCTCTGCAAAATCCTGATCTGTGTGCTGATTGCTACCATATTACTGTTCGGTTTAAGCCTTCTGCTGTTCCGCAAACGCAAAAGCGAATGCGCTGGCACAGCGGTTGCATTCCAAAAACTGAAAACCCCGCTCAAGTGCTATATGGTATTGGTCATTGCTCTGCTGTTTGGGCTTGTGTTTACAGGCATTGGCGGCGAGTTCTGGATTTGGTTCGGGCTGTTGGCTGGTACGGTGCTTGGGCATATCCTGATTGAAATGATTTATCATTTTGATTTCCGCGCGGCATTTGCTCACTGGAAAACCATGATTGTGCTTGCTGTTGTCGCCATTGCCATTGTAATGGGCTTCCAGCACGATATCTTTGGGTATGACAAATGGCTGCCAAAGGAAGATGCGATCCAAGCTGTTTCGTTTGACAGTGGTTTTGCGCGCAGCGACATCCGCGGCGGCGTGACAGCAAGACAAGAACTCCTGTCGGGGCGGGATAATATTGCGGCAATCCGAAAACTTGCAGAAATTGGTGCGGCATATACCGAAGAACGGCACGACGAATGGCGTTATGAAGATGCGTATGAATATGACGCTGATCATAGAGCCACATTCTTCAGCGTGACCTACAAGCTGTCTGGCGGGCGCGAAGCAACCCGGTATTACAGCATCCCAGTGACAGAGGAAACCTGGGCGCTGATGGACAGCATCCGGTTTAGCGAAGAATATATCCGGGCAACCAACCCTGTATTTGAGGATTACGAAAGCAAAGGCAGCACGCGGCTTTGCATCCGCACACAGGCGGAACCTTCTGACGCGGCGGGCATGATTGTGACAGACCAAACGGTAGTAAAACAAGTGCTTGATGCCCTGCGCGAAGAAACGCTGACACTGACAGCAGATGTTGCCGCATCCACAGCGCCTGTGTTGCGCATTGACCTGGAGCATTATGATGAAGATGGTGATACAGACCATGCGCTGGAATACCTGCCGGTTTACCCTTCCTACGTCAAAACCTTGTCTATTCTCAAAGGGCAGGGCATTGAACCGAAGGCATTGACCGCAGATGATATTGCACGGGTTGTGGTTGAATGGGAATACTATGATGATTATGAAGATGCCATTGAATATCCATCAACTTATCAGGATCCAATGGTTACGCATTCCACTCAGCTTTCCACCATGCCGCTTGAAACACAAGAAGATGGCGTGACAATCACTGGCAGTTGTGCGATAATTACAGACAAAGCAAAGATTGCTAAATTTTTGGAAAACGCAATCCTGGAACCTGTTGCACATGCCTGCGATACTGGCATGGATGTAACTGGCTGGCTGCGTGATGATGGCAGACACCATACGGAATATTCAGAAGCAGACTATGGGCAGTTCACCGTTTCGGTTGCATTTATGAATAATGCAAGTTGCCAGCTATTTTACCAGCGGGATGATGCGCCGCTGGCGCTGTGCAAAGAATATTACGAAAAAAGTTTGGAATACAGCAAACGATAAGCTGTAAACAAAAGAATAAGCATAAACCAAGGCGGTCAACTGTTTCCAGTTGACCGCCTGCGCTTTTATTTTAGCAAAGGGAATTTTTCTTGTCTATATTATCATCAAAAGACTTCTCTTGAACCACTCGCTAAACGAGTGGTTTTCTTTAAACAAAAAAGCACCGAAACGAACATTTCGGTGCTTTTTGATGGCGGAGAGTCAGGGATTTGAACCCTGGGTACGCTCATCACGCACACACGATTTCCAGTCGTGCGCCTTCGACCACTCAGCCAACTCTCCATATGATTACCGGTTCCCGGTAGCTTGCTTATATAGTATACGACAATCCTCCCACAAAGTCAAGCATTTTTTTTATTTTTTCGGCAGACCATTGCAAAGCAGAATGAGAAACAAAAAAATCTAACGCAGATAGATTTATCCTGTAAATAACACGCAGATTCTAACAGAAGGATAATACGCATCAGATTTTGTGCAGGATAGTTCAATCTCTGTGCAGGAAAATTTGAAACAATACATTTTCGGCAGTAAAATGCTTGATTCCAGATGAAAAGCCAGCAGAATAATTCATCGGATTCTATGGATAATCGCTTGTATTTTGATGAGAAATTCACTATAATTCAGACCATGGAAAGCGTTTAAATTGTGCGGCACAACAAAAAACAAGCTCATATCCGATTCTTACGGGTAATTGAAGTTTCCATGTGAAAATCAAACGCAAATCGTGCAGGATGTTTTATTGGGAGGTACAAATGAAAATCAGTGTTATCACAAACGGCATTAGCCAGGACTACGAAACCTGCTGTAAAGTCATGCAGGAAACCGGCATACAGTATGCAGAACTCCAAGAAGTTTACGGCAAACGTGTGGAACTGCTTACCGAAGCCGAGGCGCAGCAAATCAAGGCACTCAATGAACAGTATGGCATTACACCGGTCAGCGTCACCACCCATGCTTTTGCGGGCGTTAATGTGATGGATGTTGAGCTGGGCGATGCAACTTATGAAAAACATATGGCGCTTTTAAAGAATGGCATCCGGGTGGCGAAAATCGTGGGCGCACCTCAAGTCCGTGCCATGCCATTTACCAAAGCCATTGTACTGCATGGCGCGCATGGCTCCGACCAATGGAATGCCGGCGGCAATAAAACTTGGCCAAAATTTATTGCACTGTACCGCCCAATTGCGGAACTGGCACAGGCGGAAGATATGACCATTACGGTTGAAAATGGTTTCAACGCAATGATTGTATCCGGGTTTCAGTGCCGCAAGTTTATAGAAGAACTAGGCTGCGATAAAATCCGCATTTTGTGGGACCCGGCAAATGCCCTTTATTATGGCGATATTCCTTATCCGGATGCTTATCAGCAGGTAAAGGATTATCTTGGTCATGTGCATATCAAGGATTTGAACTGCTCCATCATTGAAGGCTGGGTAGATATCCGCAATATTGGACATGGCATGATGGCGCCATATCTTGACGATATGCGTGAAGCTTTTGAACGCGATGGATATGACGGCTATATCTCACTGGAAAACATTTTCCGCCCGGATGGCGGCGATTACATCGACGGCTATTATCTCGATATCCCAGAACTGAAAAAACGTTTTGCATAATCCCTTTATGCAGGGACAATACATCAATATGAGAAAAAGGAGTTATCATTATGAAAACAGTTGGCGTGATTGGTCTTGGCAATATGGGCATGGGCATGGCAAAGAACTTCATCAAAAAAGGGTTCCCAACAAAGGGCTATGATGTATTTGCCCCCAAACTGGAACAGTTCAGTGAAGCAGGCGGCATCTCATGCGCATCCCCCGCGGAAGTCGGCAAAGATACAGATGTTGTATTTGTCATGGTGCTCAATGGTCAGCAGGCGCTGGACGTTGCTTTTGGCGCCCAAGGGCTGGCAGAAACCATGAAACCAGGTTCGGTTTGCTTCCTGACCTCTACCATCGGGCTGGGATATGCCAAAAAGCTTGGGGAAGGGCTTGCTGCAAAAGGCATTGAAATGATTGACTGTGCTGTATCCGGCGGGCTGCCAGGCGCACAAAATGGCACATTGACCTTAATGGCATCCGGCAAAAAAGAAGTCTATGATAGCTGTGCGGATGTTATGGCTGCCATTGCAACCAACCCGAACCATGTCGGCACAGAGCCGGGACAAGGTCAAGTTGTCAAGGCCTGCCTGCAAGCGCTGGTCGGCGCACAATATACCGCCATTTTTGAGCTGATGGTCATGGGCTGCAAAGCAGGGGTTGACCCGCAGGTGCTCCAGGATGTAATCAGCACATCAGTTGCAGGCAGCAAGCTGTTTGACATTTGTGTGCCGCTGATTATGGATCGTAAATTCAAAGATACCGGTTCTTCCCTTGCGGTTATGAGTAAGGATTTGAACATCACCATGGATTTGGCACGGGAAGTTGGCTGTGCAATGCCAACGGTTGCCATTGCCCGTGAAATGGTGCAGGCTGGGTTTGTTCGCTTCCCGGATGAAGACAACTGGGCAGTGACAAAAATCCTGGAAGATATCGCACAGGTAGAAGTAAAGCGCCGCTGATTGCGCATACATGAGAAAAGAGTTCACAGCGCACCGGCAATCTGCCGGTGCGCCCAAAGAAAAAGGAGGAAAGAGAATGAAAGCTGTTAAATGGCTCAACCGGCACGCCGAAGAAGTGCTGCTTGTCATCATGCTGATTGCAATGCTCCTGGTTGAAGTTGCACAGATTTTCATGCGCCGTGTTATGGGGGCATCCTTATCCTGGGCAGAAGAAGTTGTTCGTTACTTATTTGTATGGTCTGGGTTTTTAAGCATCAGCTTTACCATCCAGAACCAATCTGCCATGCGCCTGACCATGTTTGTCGCAGCCCTGCCGCGTATGGTACGCCATATCTGCATTGCGGTGGTCTATGTTGCCCTGGCAGTCTTTTTCGGCTATATGTCCGCGGTTGCGGTTGTCCAGCTCGGTTCCATGCACCAGACCAGCGCTGCGCTGGGTATGCCGATGGTTTATGTTTACCTTGCGCCGGTTGTTGGCTTTATCCTGACCACAATCCGCAGCATACAAGCACTCATTATCGTATTTAAAGGCTTAGGCAAAACGCATAGCCATGATATCATCATCAATACCAAGCCCGAAGAAGGAGGTGCAGCAGAATGATTGGTGCAATTTTTACCGGGATGATTGTCTTGCTGCTTTTAGCCGTCCCGATTAGTGTTGTTATCGCGATGATTTCGCTGATCCCCTATGGGCTTGACCCGACCTTTGCTGCAAGCCCGATGTTTATCCTGCGCCAGATGGTTTCCGGGCTGGATTCCATCACGCTGATTGCGATTCCAATGTTTGTGCTGTCCGGCATTATTATGGCACGCGGCGGCATTTCCAAAAAGCTGTTTAACGTATTCTCCTATTTCATTGGCGATAAAACCGGCGGTTTGCCTTGTGCAGTTGTCATTACCTGCCTGTTTTATGGTGCAATTTCAGGTTCCGCACCCGCGACAACGGCTGCCGTTGGCGCAATGACCATCCCGCTGCTGACCGCCCTTGGCTATGATCTGAGTTTCTGCGCCGCACTGGTTGCCATTTCAGGCGGGCTTGGCGTCATTATCCCGCCATCCATCCCCTTTATCTTATATTCCATGAACTCTGGGGCATCGGTTGGCGCACTCTTTATTGCAGGCATCCTTCCTGGTGTCCTCATTGGTGTATGCCTGATGGCATATTCGGTCTTCTACTGCAAAAAACACGGTGAGGACAAAAAGAAACTACAGGAAAACATTGGCGAACTGCGCCAAAAAGGTTTCCTCCATGTGTTTATGGATTCGTTCTGGGCGCTGCTCAGCCCAGTGATTATCCTCGGTTCCATTTATGGCGGTATCTGCACCCCAACAGAAGCAGCAGTGCTTTCGGTTGTTTATGCGCTGATTGTCTGCCTGTTTATCTACAAAACGCTCAGATGGAACGAAATTTATGCGGTTCTGCGTGAAGGGGTAGAAACTTATGCGCCGATCCTGTTTATCCTTGGCGCGGCACAGGCATTCAGCCGTGTGCTGACCTTGACCCAAGCGCCGCAAAAATTGGCAGAAGCCATGGGTTCTGCGATTTCCTCCAAGGTTGCACTGATTCTGCTCATCAATGTATTCCTGCTGTTTGTCGGCATGGTGATGGATACCGGCCCGGCAATTTTGATCCTGACCCCAATCCTGGTACCGATTGTCAAAGCGGTTGGCATAGACCCAGTACATTTTGGCGTTATCATGATTGTAAACCTTGCAATCGGCTTTGTTACCCCGCCAATTGGCAACAACCTTTACGTTGCTTCTACGCTGACAAAGCTACCGGTTACAGCGATTGCTAAAAAAGCCATGCCGTTTATGGCAGCGTTCTTTATTGCGCTGATGATTATCACCTTTGTGCCGCAGGTTTCCCTGCTGCTCGTGCCGTAAAAGGAGGACAATATGCTTCGTAAACTGTTTGCGCTTGGCATGGCAGGTGCCATGCTGCTGCTGTCCGCTGCCTGTCAGCCGCTTGACGCGGTAGCCAGCCCAGACAGCGACGGCAAGCTGGTGGTCAGCATTGCTTATGATGCTCAGCCTGATTCGGTCACTGGCATTATGGGCGCCACCCTTGCTGAAATGCTGGAAGAAAAAAGCGGCGGCAAAATCACGGCACACGTTTACCCTTCCGGACAGCTTGGTTCGGATAAAGAGCTGATTCAAAGCTGCATTTCGGGTGATGTCGAATTTGTGGTGCAAAACCATTCCGCACAGGTCAACGATATCACAGGGGCAAAAGTGCTGGATATGCCTTATCTGTTCCCAACGATTGATATTGCCCGCGCAACGCTGGATGACCCGGAGTTCCGTAAAACTTATGATGCGCTGTATCCCGAAATCGGGCTGAAACTGCTGATGATTTCGGATATGGGCTACCGTCAGACCTCCTCAAACCGCAAACTGCAAACCCTTGAGGATTTCAAAGGCTTGGATATTCGCACAATGGAAAACCCGATCCATATCGCGCTGTGGAAAGCGCTTGGCGCAAACCCAACACCGATGAACCGCGGCGAAGTGTTCCTTGCTTTGCAGCAAAAGCTGCTGATGGCACAGGAAGACCCGTATGTAAACTTCCTGTTGAACAATTACCAAGAAGTACAGGATTACGCGGTTGCGACAAACCATCTGTTCCATGATATTACGCTCATTACCAACGACCGTTTCTATCGTGAACTGCCAGAGGAATACCGTGGCTGGATTGAAGAAAGCTGTGAAGAACTGCTGCCATTCTCACGTGAAAAATCCGATGTAATCAACAGCGAAGATGATTTGGCAGCGGCTGGTATGGAAGTTGTCCATCTGTCTGATGAAGTATTCAACCAAATTTCCGCCATCGAAGAAGAAAAAGTATGGCCCATGATCCGTGCAGAAGTCGGCGACGAACTGACTGACGCATTGCTTGCCGCGGTTGACCGCGCCAAAGCAAAGTATGGTTATGAAGGCTAAACCCGTCTAATGACGCCAAAGCTGCTGCTGTGGCTTATAAAAACAAAGAAGATCCATCTGGCTGAACGGTGGTAAACTGTTCACGGAACGCCTGCGGGTGCAGCCCGATATGCCGGGTGAACAGCCGGGTAAAATGATAAGGGTTTTCATAGCCAACAGCAGCAGCAATGGCGCTGACCGAACGATTTGTCCGGATCAGCTGCCATTGTGCGTCAGACATACGGCGGCTGATTTGGTAGTTGATTGGCGAAATGCCAAACTCGGTGGAAAACAAATGCGCCAAATAGCTGCTGCTGACATGGAAACGCGCTGCAAGCTGGTCAATCCGGATTTCCCGCTGGTAATTCACATCAATATAATGCAGCACATCCAGTGCAACCTGGCGGCGGGCATTTTCTTTTGGGGTAGGGCGGACAAGCGAGTTGTTATGTTCAACCATGCGGTGGGCAATCAGCAGCAGTGATAACCCCAGCACATGGGTCAGGTCGTTGACATAATGGTCTGCTGAATCCTGGGTATAAGTATCCATAATGCGTTCCAGCATCAAACGGATGGATTCGCCAGCCTGTCCCGCCGCGTAATATGGATATGCGCCCGGCGAAATGATATAACCTTCTGGAATCCCATCCAGTTTTGCCCCGGACACAGTCAGCGTCCAGGCATCCAGTGCATTATTTGGGTCAGAAAGCACCGAATGCACAGTGCTTGGGTTCATAATCAGCAGATCGCCCCCATGCGCATGGAATACAGAACCATCTACGGTATAAACGCCTTGCCCATCCGCAACATAAATGATTTCCGCGAGGTCTTCATGCGAATGGAAATTGAATACCCAATTGGGGTTGCCGAATACATGGGTAATTTCCGTGACCTGGAAGTCTTGGTTATCCGCGAGGAATGTTGACGGTTGCTTTTCAAAATGGAGCTTTATCACACCGTATACCCCCTTTTTTTCTTAGTATATTACATCCGGCTTTGTGCGTCAAGGCAGGGATGGACGGACACAAAGGAGCAAATTTTTATGAAAAAATCAATCTGTATCGAAAAAATCTTCCTGGAATATGATTTTTATGACCGTTTTGCCAAAGTGGCTGAAGCTGGCTTTCAATATGTAGAGTTTGGCTATTGGCTGGGGCGTGATATTGACCGCATCAAAGCAGAATGTGAAAAACATCACCTGACTGTGACAACATTTTCAGCCGACTTCAAAGCATCGCTGATTGTCCCATCTGACCGCGCTGAATTTCTTGATTATGTGGCAAAATCCATTGAAACCGCCAAAGTGCTTGGCTGCCAAAACCTTGTCATCCATTCGCAGGCGATGGATGATAAAGGGCAGTTCACCCATGATGGCAGTGATTTATCTGACCCTGTCAAGCTATACAGCGCAGCGCTGACCGCACAAGATGCCGCACGGCTGGCAGAACAGGCTGGTGTCACCCTTGTGCTGGAGGCAGTCAACAACATTTCCAAACCAGGCTATTATATGACCACCAGCGCCTTTACCGGCGCATTGTGCCAGGTGGTTGGTTCGCCTAATCTGAAAATCCTGTATGATATCTGGCATATGCAGCAAATGGAAGGCAATATGGTGACAAACCTGCGCAAATATGCGGATGTGCTCGGTTATATCCATGTTGGCGACTGCCCGGAACGCCATGAACCAGGCAGCGGGGAAATCAATTTTGACAAAATTAAGAAAGTTGTCTGTGATGAACTCGGCTTGGATATTGTTTGGGGATTTGAACTTGACCCGGAAATCTCCTCTGCCGATTGCGTCCAGAAAATCAGCGCATTCTAAAAAGAAATGGGCGCCAAAGCGCCCGGAAAGGTGATTTATCATGATTGTTACCATTGCAAAACAGGTGATTAAACCTGAATGTTTTGACGCATACCATGCACTGGCTGAGGAGCTTGCCAAAGCATCCCGTGAAGAAGCTGGCTGTGTGGGCTACCGCTCGGTGCAGTCTGAAACGGACAGCCGTGTCCACTTATTCATCGAATGCTGGAAAGACCAGGATGCGATTGATATCCACTGCAATACTGAACATTTTACCCGCATTGTGCCTCAATTCTCCGCAATGTTTGCAGATACCGAGGTTGTCACACGTTATCAGGTGCTGATTTAATGCTGATCCCAACAACGCATACACAGTTTATTGCCCTGTTGGGCAATCCGCTTGGATTTTCCAAAGCATCGGTGATGCAAAACACTGCCCTGCGTGCTGCCGGGCTGGATATCTTATATTTCCCGCTTGAATGCCAGCAAGAGGATTTGCCGGTGTTGCTGCCGGCATTCCGGCGGATGCCATTTGCGGGGCTTGCCATTACCAAGCCATTTAAAGTGAAAATCCTGCCGTATTTAGATGAAATCGAACCATCTGCCAAGCAGATCGGTTCATGCAATACCGTGCGCCTGCATGATGGGCGCCTGACCGGATATAACACGGATGGCTATGGGTTTACCGATGCCTTACACAAGCATTATGGGGATTTTCAGGGGAAAACCATGCTGGTTTGTGGTGCGGGCGGGACAGCAAGGGCAATCTGTTTTGCGTGTGCAGCCCAAGGCATAGGACGTATCCGTATTGTGAATCGTTCGCTTCAAAATGCGCAGGCACTCGCAGAGGGATTAAATCAGCAAGGCATTGATGCTGAAGCCTATCCGCTTGTTGACGCGGAAAAGCTGCTGCCAGATACCGATATCCTTGTCAATGCAACTGGGCTGGGTATGCAGCCATATGAAGGGCAATCCCCGCTGCCTGGTATCATATTGCCGCCGCATTTATTTGTCTGTGATCTGGCTTATAACCCGCCGCGCACAAAGCTGCTGCTGAATGCGGAACAGGTTGGATGCCGGGTCATGAATGGTTTTGATATGTCGGTCTATCAAGGAGCACGGCAGTTCTGGCTGCTTACCGGAAAACAGCCGCCATTAGAAATCATGTTTGAAACCATGCAAAAACAATAACCAGGGGAAAGGGCGGATAACCGCCCTTTTTCCGCTTGATAAAGGGGGTTTATATGAAAACATACTTGCAATTATATTTTACTTTTTTACGTCTTGGCGCGTTTACGTTTGGCGGCGGGCTTGCGATGCTGCCGCTGATGCAGCATGAAATTGTTGCACAACGCGGCTGGATGACAGAAGAAGAACTCATAGATATCTATGCAACCGCACAATGTGCACCAGGCATTATTGCAATCAATACATCTGTTTATGTTGGCAGCCATGTGGCAGGCATTTGGGGGAGTATTGCTGCTGTTTTAGGTGAAATCACCTCGCCAATGTGCCTGATTACCTGCATCGCATTGCTTTTCCGCCATTTGACCGATGAACCGCTGTTCAAACACGCGCTTGCAGGCATTCGGGCGATGATTTGCGCCTTATTGTGCCATACCGTATGGGTGATGGGCAAAAAAAGCCTGGTTGACCGCCTTACTGCTGCACTATGCGTTTTGAGTTTCGTGTTGTCATGGTTTGCAGGGGTTCCGCTGATTGTGCTGACCATTGGTGCAGGACTTGCCGGTGTCATGCTGGGAAGGGGGAAGACATGATTTATTGGACATTATTTCGGGTTTTTGCTCGAATTGGGCTATGTACATTGGGCGGCGGTGCCGCCACAATCCCATATTTGATGGAGCTGCCAGAGCAATTTCACTGGATAACCACCGAACAGCTTGCCGTGATTATTGCAGTGGGGGAAAGCGCGCCAGGTCCTGGCGGGGTGAATATGGCAAGTTATATTGGGTTCACGGCGGCTGGTATTGGCGGCATGGTGAGTGCAGTGTTTGGGCTATGCCTGCCCAGTTTTATCATCATCACAATTATCGCAACATTCCTGCGCAATTTCAGCCATTCTCCCGTGGTAAAACGGTTTTTTTATGGGCTGCGCCCCGCAGTTGTCGCAGTGATTGCCAGTGCTGTGCTTCGGCTGATGGATATCAGCCTTTTGCAAGAAGGTAGCCTCTGCTGGCAGGCAGTCCTGATTTTTTTGGCAGGCTGCGTGTTTACCCATCTGCCGTATACCAAAAAACTGCATCCGTTGGTGCCCATTGGCGGGGCGGCTGTTCTTGGGATTTTATTCCGCCTGTGACCTTTGTTTCATTTGAAAAAATAGTGATATCATCCGTCAAGCGTATCCATAACAGCAATGATGCGGTGCTTGTATCTGTTTTAAAGCTGGAACCTTATAAAAACTGCGAAACATATTCCTTTGGAAATGATTTAGAATTGATGCAATGCCTGCAAAGTCATGCAGGAAGTAACGGAATTTATTTACGGCTGGCAGCCCAGTGCTGACGCGTTCCATTACAAATGAAAAGCTCGTACAAGCGGGATACTTTGATTTCCCAGCCCATTACGAGCTTGTGCGAACGCACTTAAGCGGTTGAATCGTTGTGTATCAGTCGATACGCACGGTGGTGTGAGGGGTTGGCAGACGAACGAATCACCTGCCTCCTACTTGATTTTTTTAGTATTCACGCATTTTCAGCAGTTCTTCTGTAATATCTTCGCTCGCATATCCCCGCTCATAAATATACTGCTGACGCGCGGCAGATTCGCCGTGCTCCAAGTACTGTATTGTCTGTTCGGTCATTTCCCCAAGCAAAGGGTTGCATTCTACAATAAAAGAGATTTTGCCTTCCATGCAGGCACGCAAACCATTGCGTGTTGCGTCAAAAGAAATGACAATCACACCTTTTTCCACACCAATTTGATAACCATGTTCCTCCAGCGCTTGTATTGCACCAAAGGCTTCGTTATCATTTTCGCAGTATACCATATCAATTTTCTGCTCTGGCGGCAATGTGGATAAAATGCCATCCATCACTTCATAGGTTTTGGGACGGGTGAAATCCCCATTTTCCTGTGCAATCAGGTTCCAATTGTCATGTTTTTCAATGGCTTGTTCCAGCCCCGCAGTGCGCCCAACCTGCGCGGAAGCACCAGGCGTTCCTTGGATATGGATGATATTAAAAGACGCATCTGCCGCACGCCCGGTTTCTGTCAGACTGTTTTCCAGCCATTCCATGGCGATTAAAGATTCCCGGTAGAAATTCGACCCGATATGTGAGGTATAAAGCCGTGGATTGGAAACGCTGACATCCCGGTCAACCAATATAACTGGGATGCCTGCATCATAGGCTTCCTGTAACACTGAATCCCAACCATCTTCCACAATTGGCATTAACACAATATAATCCACATCCTGCTGGATAAAATTGCGAATTGCTATGATTTGGTTTTCCTGCTTCTGCCTTGCATCGTCAAAAATAAGTTCATACCCATTTTCTTCAGTAAATACTGCCTTCATAGATTCTGAATTGGCAATGCGCCAATCCGATTCTGCCCCAACTTGGGATAATCCAATGACAATATAATCCTCCTCATCGCTCACTACATCAGGCGGGGCTGCACAGCCCGCCAGCAATGCCAGCAGCAGCATGAACCGCGTGTAATATTTTTTCATGTTGCCTCCTCCTGCAAAACCCATGGGATACATACCGTAATCGTTGTTCCAACGCCTTGTGTGCTTTCAATGGACAGCCCATATGGTTTACCATAAAATAATTGCAGCCGTTCATGGACACTGACAAGCCCGAACCCGACCTTTTCTTTTGGGTTTTCCAGTGCACGGCGCAGTTCAGCAAGACGTTCTTCTGAAATACCTGCACCATTATCCTGGACACATATTACCACCGTGTCATCTTGCCGTTTGCCGCATACCTGGATTTGCCCTAGGCCACGCTTCATTTTAATGCCATGGTACAAGGCATTTTCAATCAGCGGCTGCAATGTCAGTTTGGGGATTCTGCACCGGCTGATTGCAGGGTCAAGGCAAATTTCATAATTTAGGATATCCTGATAACGCATTTTTTGGATGCCCAAATAACTGCGGATATGTCGTTCCTCCTCATGTATGGTGATGATATCATTGCCGCGGCTTAAGAAGGAGCGGAAAAAGGAGGATAACTTTGAAACCATTTCAACCGCATCATCATTCCGCCCAGCTTCAATCAGCCAGATAGTCGTATCCAAGGTATTATAGAGAAAATGCGGACTGATTTGTGCTTGCAGCAGGGCGAGTTCAGTGCGGTAAAGCTGTTCCTGTTCCTGCTTGTTTTTCTCAATTTGGGCATGGAGCTGCCCTACCATATGTTCAAAACTTTCGCTAAGCGCCTGGATTTCATATTGCATGGTTTGCACAGGCGCGCGCATGGATAAATCGCCATCGCCGATTTCCTCCACCCGGCTGCACAGCTCTGCAATTGGCTGTGCAATGGACTGTCCCAGCCGCACGGTGCGCCGCACCAAAAACCAAATCAGCAGCGCAATAAATACTGCTGCAAAAAGTAATACATATGTGATTTGCCGGCTGATTTGCGCTTGCAGTGCATTGAGCCATGCCGCTTCGTGGTATAAATAAGTGTACATGTATTTTTCAATCAAAGCGGTTAGGACATAAATATTATTTTCCAGTTGTGTTTGACGACTGTCATAAGTATCGGTTGCTTCAATTTGATAGATTTTTTCTTCTAGGTTTTCACAAAGGTTAAGCACACTGGAAATGGCTTTACGGCTTTCACGCACTGTTGTCGTATGGAGCAGGCTGCGTGCCAATGCTTGTGCATCTGTCACTTCATCAATTGGCAGGCCCTCTGAATATTGACATTCCGTGATATAGTAGTACATTTTTAAGTCAATTGAATCTTTAAAATCCTGGTTAAATTCTGACGCCATGGTCACATTGTGCAAAATACCAGCATATTGCCTGCTTTGTGCCAAAGAAATTGCAAAAACACCGAGCAGCAATATCACAACCGGAACAAAAACGGTTGCAAGCAAGCGTTGGATCTGTTGTTGAACCGTTTTCTGATGGGGAATGGATGAAAAAAGATATTTCATTTTTTTCCTCCATTCCGGAAGTCGCGTGGTGTACAGCCTTGTGTTTTGCGAAATAAAAAACTGAAATAATGCGGGTCTTTATATCCAACAGCAAAAGCAATTTCACCTGACCGCTTATCCGTTGTCAGTAATAGCTGCCGTGCCAATTCCATACGCTTGCGTGTGACATACTCAATAAAGGTGGAGCCCATTTCCTGGCTAAAAATTGCGCTGAAATAATTGGCACTAACATTGATTGCACGGGATACTTCATTCAGTGATAAGGATTCACTGGTAAAATTCTCATCAATATATGCCACCGCTTTATGGACTAAGCTGCGGTTTTGCGTTTTGGAAGCATTATCCCGCAATAAAATGGTTTCTGTCAGCACATCTTTTAGATATTCCAGCATTGCGTCATAAGTATAGCCTGTTTCTGGCGGCGCCATCTGGTCAATCTGCTTCAGAAAATCTTCTGGGGCATTCCCAGTTGCTTGGGCAAAGGAAGCCGCGGTAAACCGTATGCTCAGCAATAAATATTGGAAGAACATTCGAGAATGCAGCCCTTCTCGGACGCTGCCTAAATATTCTTCTGCAAATTTGGGGATTTCCTCAAATGAAGCACTTTGCAGCGCATTGCGGATAACAGAAGGGTCTACTTTGGAAACATCGACGGTATCCAATCCCTCATCCTGCCGGGAGGGAAGGAAAATACGGGTATTTTCAGCATTTAGAATATGTAATTGCGGTGCGATATGCCGGTAAGCCCAAATGCGCTGCAATTCCAGAAAAGTTTCCGGCAAATTGCTGAGCCGGGAAACTGGTACGCCTGCTGTGGCATGCCAACCGATTCCATCCCCAGCTTTCCCATACCCTTGAGAGATGACTTCTAAACACCGTTCTGTTAGCGGATGAATTTTTTCAGTATCCCCTTTCACCAGTACGGCGCAGGTCTGCAAATTCCAGCGGAACAGCAGATAATCCGGATAACGCAGGAAAAACTGCATCACTTCCCCTTGGGCTTGTTCCAATGGTTCAGAATAGCTGTTGGACCGCACTGGCTGGACGGAAAATAAAACAATATTATAACATGGCGCATGGATATCAAGTCCAAGCTTTTCAGCCTCTTCATAGACTTGCTGTACGGATAGTTCGCCGCTGACCAATTGTTCAAAAAATTTACGGCGGGCAAATTGCTCATATTCCTGCGCTTCACGCCGGAATTTTTCCAAATAGTCTTGTTGTTCCCGTTCACTGCCGATTTTGCCCTGCAATTCCCGCAGCACTTCAATCAGCTTTGCCCGTGTGACTGGTTTGAGCAGATATTCTGTAACACCAATGGCAATTGCCTGCCGTGCATAGTCAAATTCCTCATAACCTGATATAATGACAATTTTCATATCAGGAAATTCTTTCACTGCCAGCTTTGCCAATGCAAGACCATCCATAAAGGGCATTTTAATATCTGTAATCAACACATCCGGACGCAGTTTGCGTATCATTGGTAACGCAAGTTCCCCATCTGGTGCCTCTCCGACAACGATAAAGCCTTCCTGTTCCCAAGGCATATTATCGCGCAGCATTTCCCGGATAATTGTTTCGTCATCCGCAAGAAAAACCTTTAACATTCTCATTTCGCCTCCCAGTTGATCTTGTGGGACAAAAAGCGTGTTTCGCCCCCAATGATTTTATTTTATCATAGCACCCAGATAAATAAGCAGATTTTTTTATGCAATTAGTCGGATTTTCTACGATGCTGTTTAAAACAGAATTTTCCTATAAAATGTATTGCAAATTAAAGCTGCTTGCAGATGTAGCGTGTTTGTAAATGATATCCGTTTTTGCAGGCTGCTCCAAATGAAAATACACCCCTAAATCAAACAAAGCAATGCTTTATCTGATCGATGTAACTGCATTTTTGTGAATATAAAAAATTTCCAAATCAATCTGTATATTCAGACTGCATAGCCTTGGAAATCTTGCGGATACTAGGATTGTTGCCACTTGGATGTATAGGAGGAGATTTAGATATGAAAGCAACAGGAATTGTTCGGAGGATTGATGACCTTGGGCGTGTGGTAATCCCAAAAGAAATCCGGCGCACGATGCGTATCCGTGAGGGCGACCCACTGCTGATAACGTTGACTTGGTGGGAAAGGTTTTGTGTGGGCATTTTAGGTCTGAAAAAACGATGTGGCTGGAATGATACATAAATAAAAGCCTCTAAATGAGCAAATCTGAAAAATAAACAAAGGCAAACATCGGTGAAAGTGGTAAGATGTAGGGTGACAAGTCGCCACAAGACCACCAACAAAAGAGGAATGCCTTATGACAGACATTATAGCAGGGAGGAACGCAGCAGGCAAGTTTTTTTACCAGTATGGGTTTGAAGAAAGTTTGAGCAGTGTACCGCAGAAAAGGCTTACGGAGATCATATGCGGTCTGGCTATGAAGGGGAACCAAAGCAGAACAACAGATTTTGCAGAGCTAAACCAGGGGTTTCGAACCACTTACGGACATTTTCAGTCCAAAGGCAAATGGGATGAGCAAAAGGTGTCCCAACAGCAGCAGACACAAGCGCTGCGGAAAGCAGATGAATTAGCTCAGGCGAAGGGTGCTCCCATTTACCTGAGCATAGATGATACGGTGATTGAGAAGAAGAAACCATCCTCACGAGCCACGCAGCCCATGGAAGGAACGGATTGGCACTATTCCCATCTAGAGGGTAAACAGGTATTCGGTTATCAGGTATTTGGCGCCAATATCAGCACGAGTGATTTTTCCTTGTGCTATTGTCTGCGCCGTTGCTGTCCAGAAAACGGCTCCAAGATCGACATGGCGGTCCAACTTCTGGATGCGCTGCCTGAGACAGATGCCCGCAT
>CAXHNU010000027.1:0-31823 GCA_964017555.1 uncultured Butyricicoccus sp.
GGATGTTTGGTAAAGATAAGAATCACAACGATAATTGTCACAATGGTGGACAAAGCACTTCCAATACCTTTCCAATTAATTGATTTCGGTGGTGAAGCAGGGGCAACAGGGACAGTAGAAGCAGGCGGCGGTGTTGCTGCAATTTGTTCTGATGAACGGTTTTGCTGAGTAGTACTTGCAGCAATTGGAGTGCCGCATCGACCACAGAATTTCCCGCCTGATACAATTTTACTGCCGCATTGTGGGCATACAGTTGGATATGTCTGTGTGGCTTGCGCGGCTTAGGTACTATAGGTGCAGAATCGCCTACTGGTGCGCCACAATGTAAGCAAAATGCGCTTTCCGACTCAATCATTTGCCCACACCGTTCACATTTTTTCTCCATAAAATTCCCCTTATTATCATTTGAAACCACTGATATTGTAACCTATTCTTGATACATCATGATATTTCGCAGCGTTTCTTTGGTGTCAGCATCAATATGCGCACCAGCAACCAAGGTTCCATTATGAAAAATCGAAATCGGAACTATCCATTGATCAGCTGCGTCCCAATAATAAGGTTCATCAACTTTAACAATAACATCCAATTCATCGGGAACCCAAAGATCCTGACATATCATACGAAGTTCTTCCTGCGTAAAACGGTCACTGTTAGACTGTATGCTTCCGCTTTCGTCAGGAACATTTTCAGGGCATTCCACCATATCATACATTCTCCATGTATCAGATTGCTTTTACATATAATAGGTATACGATTGTGTTACCTGTTTGTAAGTTCCGTCTGCATAATCAACACCAATAACTTCATAAGATGTCACTGTGGCATGAGTATCATTAACTAAAGTTTGATCCAGCATATCCAATGAAATCACTTTTTCTTCAATGCCGCGATCATATAAGGATTGAACAAGTCGCTTTTGATTATTATAAATCTCGTTTCCCGGCACAAAAACTAATGAAACTAAGCTAAAATCCCCCGCGTTAATTGCATCATTCAGCCCATAAACATAATCGTGCAGTAAATCCAATGTTTCCTGTTCCCACATAGCATTTGGATCATATGGAGGTTCATCATTAAATACTGCGTCAAGCATTTCTGCACCTTCAGCAAGATATTCCATTGCAATATCCATTGTCGATATCATTTTATCACCAAGTATATCAAACCTATTTGGATCGGTTTCATTTATAAGACTTAATTTTATATCGATGAATTCAATCATTGCCTGACATCCAGATGATAATTTTTCATGGCAGTTTTTACAAGACTCTGGTGGATATACTGCGATAAATGCCCTCATCCTCGTTTTCATATCCTCAAGTGTTTTCTTTGCTGCGTTACCTTCAGAAATATCTACATCGTTGACATTCTGAAAATCAGAGAAAATCTCTTCAAAAGCTGCTTTATAGGCTTCTTCAGTTAAAGGTGTTGTAGATGAAGGCGTTTGTGCTGAACCATCCTGTTGAGCAGGTTTGGTTTGTTTGTATTCACGATTTGAAATGCTGTTTTGAGAGCCTTTTTCCCTTAAAGATGCTGTAGAAGAAGGCGCTTTGAATATCATAACTGCAATAATAATCACCGTCAAAACGCCAATAACAGCAAGAATGATTCCGGTTATAGCACTTCTGGATAAATATTTTGTTTGTGATGCTGCTTGAGGGAATGTGTATTGCTGTGATGATATTCCAGTGACAGGTGATTGAAATTCCGTATGTGCATCCTCCATATTGCTTTGCATTTGTGGTGCTTGTCCAGAAACAGTATCATTTGGCAGTGCTGCTTTATCCGTATGGGTATCTGCAGAAGGTATAGTAACGGCAACTTCAATTTGTTTGCCGCATTTACTGCAAAATTTTGCATTCGGTTTCAGTTTTTCACTACATTGTGGGCAGGTAAATGCGGTTTCAGTTGATTCTTTTGCAAGAGATACTGTTTCCGTTACACGAGTACCACATTTATTGCAAAACTTTGCTTTATCCGATAATTCATGACCACAATTGGTACATCTCTTACTCATAGATTACCTCCCAGTGTTTATAACTTATATATGCAGTGTGTTTTTAGCATCTTTATCAGAAAATACTCCCAGATAACCAGTGAAATCCATTGAGAAGTTGACAACCCTGCCCAAATGCCGCGAACAGTATCACCACGCCCAAATTCAACGATAAATCGGAATGCAGCATAAGATAACAAATATATTGGGAGAATCTTTTGATGCCTTTTGGAAATCCATTCAATAAATAAAAGGCAGATCACTAAAACCAAGTTAAATCCTGCTTCCAACAACTGTACAGGAACTCGATTAATTTGCAACCCATTTGTCAGTATAATGGGATTTTGCAATGGTAAGCCATAGCAGCAGCCTGCGCAAAAACACCCGATTCGTCCAAATGTATGGAACAGTGGGAAACAGGGTGCAGATAATTCATAAAGTTGGTTAAATGAATCCTGCTTCCAGCGCATTTGGCAGATTTTTATGCCTGCCAATACACCAAACAAACCACCATAGAAAACAAATCCTCCATTACACAACAGGATCAATATCTTCAACAAAGTAATGGTTTTAAGCCTTGGAATTGTAATCAATACAAAAAGCAGACGGCTTCCAATCAATATGCCAATCGCACAAATCAGAAAGCATTTCAGAAAATCCGGGAATGCAAGCTGAAATTTATCAATGCGGGAATATGCCAGCAATAGTACAGCAAATCCGCCGATAAAAATAAATACTGCATATGTTGGCAGTGTAATATGTAAATATGGAAACATGATCGCTATTCCCGCTCACATACCAAGAATCATATTGAGAAATGTATTCTGGTCATCGTTGAAACAGCCTAAACAGCCATCAACACAACCAACAAAAGTTTCTTTTGAACCTGAACCGGTATCCCCCCAGCTGCATCCCCAATTGTTTGAATTCTCTGCATAGACCCCAGAATAAGAAATCTTTGTATTGTTAGTGCTGCATCCTAAACAACTGGTTTCTTTTGTTTCATTTACACAAGCAGCCAATGTATAAGGTTCATCTGTTACATCCTCATCAACACCCAGCATCATGAAATTGCAGCTGTCACATTGCATGGTTGTCATATCAATCCCATATTCCTTTAAGTCTGAATGCGAGTCGCAGGAACAGCCTATGCACCCGGCACTACCGCCACAACCTGCAGCACAAAGTAAGCCAAAGCATCCTATGCTTAATAAACACAGGATAAATACCTGTTCTAACTTATTTTTCTTCATTGTATCCCCTCATTTTACATATAGAATAATCCGCCTAAAAGCAAAGCAGATGAAAGCCAGTTAATCCCCATAAGGCAGGCAGCGAGCACAATAACACCAATAATTGCACGTGGTATACTTGGATCGGGCGAAAGATCTCTGCGCCATGTTTTGTTTTCTACATGGTTCATGTAATGCTGATTGAAGTTATTTGCAAATAAAATTTGTGTTATAAGAAACCAGATACTACAGCCTACTGTAATCAATGACAATAAGCCAAACAAACCGATAGATCCAGAAAAAACAGCAATTACAGTAATAAACCCGGCTGCTATTTCTGCAATCAAAGGTATTTTAATTGCGTTCAGCCATTCATGCCACATATTGCGATATCCTGCATGAGCAAACCCCAAAAAGAAAGATGCCCAATTCATTTGGCTTTTTGCACCATGGAGCATATTTTGGAATTTGGGCAGATAATACTCCGTATTTTGATCAACAATTTTCCGATAAAGCGTTAGTTTATCAATATCCTGGGTTGATTGCGTCTGGGATTCATGCAGCTGAAATTGCTGTGGTTGAGGTGGCTGCGCCGATATTGGCGGTGCTTGAATCGGCTGCGGCTGGACTTCTGGCATTTGATGTTGCTGTGGCTGGGGCATTGATGGCGGCATTTGATTTGGCGGAGCTTGAACTGGTACAGAAGCAATTTCACTTTGTTCTGGAACATCTTTCGACAAGGTTACAGGTTTTTTTGCTTCTCTTGGCAAGTCAACAGAAGTAGATGTGTCTAGCTCATCATCCAGTTTTGTACCGCAATGCATACAAAATATGCTTCCGTTCTCCAGTTTTTGTCCACAATTAAAACAGTACATAACAAATCCCCCTATTTTTAATAGTTATCATAGATCACAGACATGGCAAATGAAATATCGTCGAAATCGCTGGATTCTTCGTCATATGCCTTACATTTCATCATTTCAGCATATACATATTCATCATCATAGGTTATATTGAACGTAACCGATATTTCCGTTTCCCAATCAGGGCTATATCCGGAAACAGTAACATAGTAATCCTCGTCTGTAACCTCAGCTGCTTTCCATTCTACCCTTCGAAGTGTTTTGGAAACTGCTGTTTTAAGGGTATCTTCACCATAATCATGAAAAATTATTTCTTTTAAATCTGTAATTGCTTTGCTCTCTGTGTCGCTCTCCATAGATGAAAAGCATAAAAGCAGAAATAATACCGCACAGCCAATTACCACTGCAATGCTCAATATCATCTCACCAGATAAACGTTTCGTTTGCGTCTGTGACTGGTATGCTGGTGCAGTTTGTGCAAAATGTCCTTGTTGCATGGGGATGCTTGACATATGAGATGGATTGCTTCCCTGAAATTGCGTGTTGCCCATACCGTTTAATGCTTGTGTTTCAGGCATAGGCAGTGTATGATTTAATGCCGTATTTTCATTTTGGGTTGTTGTAGAAGATAAGGTTTTAATTGGCGCGCCACATATTCCACAAAATTTTGCAGTTGCTTTCAGTGAAGCATTACATTTGGGACAAACTGATACGTTTATTTCAGTTGACTCTTTTGCTGGGAATATCCCTTTTGTTGTATCTGTTCCACATTTGTTACAGAATTTTGCGTGGTCGGGGAGTTCCTGACCACAATTCATACATTGTTTGCTCATAGATTATTCATCTCCTGTTCAGTTTAAGCTGTTTTGATTGTATCTCTTCGTTTTTTATACATCTCTAAGTGGGCGAATTGAGAATCTGCTCATATTTCGCTATGTTATAAATACGAAATGTCAGAGTATGAACAAATCTTCCCCACATGAGCATTACTCAGAGTAGATTTGCATATAGGGTTTCAAGAGCGAAATTATCCTTTTAGGCTCGGCACTTTTCGGTAAAGCGGGACAAAATGACCATGTTTCACCATTCTTCATCGTCACTACCAGAGTATTATATACTCCCATGTATTTTCCTTCACGTAGTTCGGAGATCTGTCCCATTTCAAAAATCTCAACAGGAGTAGACTTTCCCAGAGCTGCTGCAATGCCCAATCCAATTACACCAGCTCGTGCCCACAATGCGTTCCCCATTTTAGAACTGAATTCCAGGCGGTCATTGTAAACAAATAATGTTCCAGTAGATTCGGAATATCCCATTACAGGTGTACCCTTGTACTTACTAATGCTTTTTATTTGCGCTAATTCCACATTGTATTTTTGAGCATTGACAGCAGGCGTTACAACAGTAGCGGTATTAGCTGTTGCAGATATCGGAGAACCACAATTATCGCAGAAGTTTGAATTTGAATCTAAACTTTGACCACATACTGGACAGCTCGTTTGAGATGGTACAGATATACTTTCAATAGTCATAGCTTCTGCTGTATTTGCACCACATTCGTTACAGAATTTTGCGTGGTCGGGGAGTTCCTGACCACAATTCATGCACTTTTTACTCATAAATTAACCCCCACTTTAAAGCTTATTTTGTTTTGGTAGATTCATCATATCATGACACCAAGGACAGTGATTGTTCTTTCCCCAAAATATTTGAAAAGGAGATAATACTTTTTCTTATATTTCCTCTACAGGAACAGTATACAGTATTGTGGATATATACACAATACCGAATTTGAAAAAATCACTCTATAATTTTTTACATAGCAGTTTAAAGGGTGATTTTATGATTGATTACAGCCCGCTTTGGCAAACAATGCGTGAACGAAATGTGTCACAATATCAGTTGCTTAAATCGGGAATTGATAATAAAACATTGGATTCACTGAAGAAAAATAAGAATATTACGTTATTGACTGTCGAGCGGTTATGCAGGATTATAGAATGCACGCCGAATGATATCGTTCAATTCATTGAGCAGGGAGATTAAATCAGTTTATCGTGGTTTGGTTTCCCTGCTTTGATATATCTTTTTGAAAGGATTGCGGATTATTATGATTTTTACAGCAAATATTTGTATTGCATATTTTGCATTTAACAGTCATTACACGCAGCAGTCGCCTATATACTAAATATTAGATGATATGAGAAAATGCTACTCTCAAAAGGTATACTTTTTGAGAGTAGCATTTATATGAAAAATAAGGATATTAAATCTTAAAATTCGCTGGAAAACCCCAACAATACTCTTGAAATTTACTCGCTTTTGTGGTATATTTGTATAGGATTTCATTGTGAAGAAAATTATCAAAAAGTATACTTTTTGATACTATCAAACCCGCTGTTCTAAAAAACCGTAACGGGGAGAATTCCAAATATATACTATATTAATAGAGAGGCTCGGGGCATCATTTGCTCCGAGCTTTTACTTTTGCCTACAAAGGAGTTAAAAGTTATGAAAGTTTTGGTTATTGAGCCGCATAAACCGCCATACCCGCTCGAAATTGATGGAACACTTGCCGCGATGAAAAAACTTGTCGGAGGAACAATTCAAGCTGTGTACCCATTCAGCGATCATGTTGCACTTATCTGCAATGATGAAGGCAAGTTGCTTGGGTTGCCATTGAATCGGGCGCTGTATCATCCGGAAACTGATGAACTCTATGACATCATTGCAGGGACGTTTTTCCTGTGCGGTGCGCCGCCAGATATCGACCATTTCACAAGCCTGACAGATTCGCAATTGGAAAAATATATGCAATACTTCTACACGTCTGAATCGTTTATGCGAATTAATGGGCAAATTGTTGCCATCCCTGAACAACTTGAACATGAAACTGAAAACTACGAAAAAGTAAACGGTACGCAATAAAAGCGTACCGTTCTTGCATTTTAAGGAGGAAAAAAGTAATGGAAAACGAAATGTTCACTTGTATACACTGCCAAGGTCGATTCCCCATGTATGAGTGCTATGAAGTTAGCGGCGACTTGCTATGCCCCAATTGCGCTGATGAATTAACGGTAAACTGTGATTCCTGCGGTGAACGGATTTATATTGCTGATGATGCGGGTGACGAACATTACACCCTTTGCGAATCCTGCCGCGAAAACCGCTATGTTGCCTGTGAAAACTGTGGACGTTTGGTGCCAGATGGAGAGGCATATTATTTGCCTGGTGATGATATGCCATTATGTGAGTATTGTTACGAAAATGCAGTAGATACAGTGGAAATTCACGATTACAACTATAAACCTGAACCGATTTTTCATGGTGAGGGGACACGTTATTTTGGCGTTGAACTGGAAATTGACCACGGCGGTAAAGACCGTGACAACGCACAGGAGCTGTTGGAGGTAGCCAATGAAAATGCCATAAATCTGTACATCAAAACAGATGGCAGTTTGGATGATGGTTTGGAATTGGTGACACATCCAATGACCCTTGATTATCATATGAATACAATGCCTTGGGGTGAAGTACTGGAAAGGGCACTAGATCTAGGGCACACCAGTCATAAAGCTTACACGTGTGGGTTGCATATTCATATTTCGCGGTTAGCCTTTGGCAACAATTATGAGCAGCAGGAAACTGCGATTGCCCGTTTGCTGTATTTCGTGGAAAAGTTCTGGCCAGAGTTGCTGCGGTTCAGCCGCCGTACCAGGAATCAGCTTGACAAATGGGCTGCTAGGTACGGCATGAAATTGCATCCTATGGATATGCGAAGCGATACAATTTCGGGCGCTATATGGCAGTGAATTTGACGAATACCAGCACCGTTGAGCTGCGTATTTTCCGTGGAACGCTGAAACTGAACACGCTGCTCGCTACATTGCAGTTGGTAAACCATCTTTGTGATGTTTCGATATTTCTGTCGGATCAGGAAATTCAGGAGTTAAGCTGGTTGGATTTCTTACAACAGGTTTACGAACCGGAGTTAATCCAGTATCTAAAGGAGCGGCAACTGTATGTAAATGACCCTGTGACAGCAGATGAAGAGGAGTGATTTTATGTGTTCATTATTTGGTCTGATTGATTACCAAAATGCCCTTAGTACCCGTCAGAAAAACAAGATCCTGACGGTTTTATCGCACGAATGCGAATGCCGTGGCACTGACGCAACCGGTATCGCCTATAACTATGCTGGCAGTTTGCGCATCTTTAAACGCCCACTTCCCGCACATAAAATGAGGTTTCACATTCCAAATGGTGTGAATGTGGTCATGGGACATACTCGTATGGCTACACAGGGGTTAGCAGAACTCAACTTCAATAATCACCCATTTCCCGGCAACCTTCCACACACCAAATTTGCGTTGGCACATAATGGTGTACTTTGGAACGATCAGGAGTTGCGATTCATTGAAGTCCTGCCAGAAACCCATGTGCAAACGGACAGCTATGTTGCGGTTCAACTGCTTGAAAAGCAACAAGCTCTCAACTTTAGCAGCCTGAAAAACATGGCTGAAAAGGTTGAGGGCAGTTTTGTCTTTACCGTGCTTGACGAACGGGATTCTCTGTGGTTCGTGCGAGGGGAAAATCCACTTTGCATCTATAACTACAATGGATTTTTGCTGTATGCCTCTACCGAAGGAATCTTATCGAAGGCAGAACATCGGCTGCATCTGCGCCACCAAGACGAAATCGAAACGAAGGAAGGCGATATCTTGCGGGTTGACAAGCATGGCAATATTGAACATGGTGAGTTTCTGCCAATGCAAACCTTCCGGCATCCATGGCGGCAGTTTCCATGTTGGCGGCAACGCTACTGGCAGAATGAAGATGAACCAGAGGTTGGCATTTATGACGACCTGTTGGATGTTGCAAAAGCTATGGGCATCAGTGATGATGACATTGAAATCCTCCTTGACTATGGCTGTGAGCCAGATGAAATTGAAGATTTGTTGTATAATCCAGCCCTTCTCAACGAGGTTCTCTATGAATTGCGCAGTGCTTATATATAAGTGGGTGATGCAAATGGAACTGATTGATAGGGAGGAACTGTACCATAAGCTGGATAGCATTGGCGGCTGTGGCGCAGACAAAGACAGCTGGGCTGACGGCTGGGATTGCGCTATCACAGAAGCAATCCGTTTACTGGAGGCTGCACCTACTATTAAATCCGATAACTGTAAAAATCACAGTCAATACAAAACAATTGAAGGGAGGTGAATTCGATGAATTTAGGCAATGTTATCGTGGCAGTTGGGATGCTGCTCAGCGAAATCATTGACGATGAAGATGATTAGCCTCAACAAGGTGTCCCAATAGGGTATAGTCTATTGGGACGATCAAAAAGCGTTTCACTAGGGTTGGTTTTCGTATTTTGGAACGTTCCAGATCAAAAACCGACCCTAATGGGACTATTGTATTAATTTTTTCAATAAGGAGATTTTATATGAAAGTCGGATACATACGGGTTAGCACAGAGGAACAAAATACAGCACGACAGGAAATATTAATGCGTGACCTTGGTATTGATGAATTGTTCATAGACAGATATAGTGGTAAAAATACCAGTCGTCCGGAGCTGCAACGGATGATGGCATATGTCAGAAAAGGGGATACTGTCATTGTTGAGTCCATCAGCCGCTTTGCTCGAAATGCCAAAGATCTATTGGAGCTGGTTGAACAGTTAACAGCAAAAGGTGTTGATTTTGTCAGCAAAAAAGAAACAATTGACACCACCACACCTGCCGGAAAATTTATGTTGACTATTTTTGCAGCTGTGGCAGAACTTGAGCGCGAATATATTTTACAGCGTCAAAAAGAGGGGATTGCCATTGCAAAAAGCCAAGGGAAATATGCTGGACGAAAACCCATACAAACACCAAATTTTGACCGTGTGATAGCATAATGGCGCAAAGGAGAAATCACAGCAGTTGAAGCCATGAAAACTTTAAAAATAAGCAAAACCACTTTTTATCGACGTGTTAAAGTGCGAGATTCAGCATAAAAGCGATAAAATAATATCCATTGAGTTTAAAGGGGAAAAGGGGGATACGCCTTTTCCCCTGCTTGTTTTTGGGAATGATGTTTTTCGTTTCGGTATGATGGAGGAGCGGCAATTTTTGTGCTTTAACTGAAAGTGATAATATTCCAAAGCATAGATAATATACTCTTTTTCAGGCAAAGTTCAATTTGTTCAATGCAGGTTTTAAATAAGCTGGTAGATATGTATCGTTTTGTGGATAAAGCACAGGATAGCAGCCAATCTTGCTCTTTTTGGGAAAAGCTAAAGTTTTCCAAAACAAATGATATGATATTTTCTTCAAAATTTTTATCAGCTACATCTATTGCTGATAAAAATTTCAAGAAAACGTCTTGTGACCATATTTGTGCTTTGAGTGCCAATGTGAATTTTTCAATTTTATGTTGATCCACATAAGTATTAGCGTAATTATCATCAAGCAGAAATGCCCTGTTGATGTTGATTACACTTAATTTTTCCACAAACTCATGAATCAAATCGACGATAGATTCTTCCAGGGGATCAATTGCAGCGGAATCATCAATATAAAGATATTCGCATTGCCTTCGGATTAGTTCAAGTGAAATATCAGTACTGCGGAAACAAAATGTTTTTGCAATTTTTTGATACATTTTCCGGAGCTTTTCTTCACTATTCAATGAATCATCTAACTTTTCACCATTAATTATCTCTGAATCATAAAGTGTTTGAATCGCTGATTTGCTTTGGGAATCCAACTTGTTTTGTCCAAATGCAAATAACCAAATACGGTTTTTCGGCTCAAGGACCGTATTTAATGCTAACAGAATATTTCCAATCTTTTTGTTCTCTTTGCAGGCAGAAAATACTTTTTTCTTGTTGACCTTGCTGCTGTCTGCGGATTGATAATAAAAAAGTTCGTACCACCGTTCGGTTGCCCATTGCTGCTCTTTTTCTGAAAGGGAATAGGTATCTGTGAGTACATGAACCAAATTTTGAGGAACGATGTAGGTGATTTGTGCTGCGTTGTAAATTGTTAATGACGGATTTAGCATAACTCTGATTCGTTCTTGTACAGGAAGGGCTTCCAGTTCCTCACGTGAAGGCATATTTGCAGCAAGATGGCAGGAAACCAGTTCGCGTAATTTTAATACTAATGCAACCATTTTTTCGCGGTTTTCCGGTGTAAAATGTCCTTTTTGAAGTTTGACTTGGTATAAAGTCGAATCATCCATTGAAAGCGGCGCACAGCTTTCAATAATATCTGAATGCTGAACGATCATCAAAGTCAGGTAATACGACAACACAGAGAATTGCTGTGGGTGTACGACCGAAGCCCTTAAAAGCATTAAAAAGTTTGATTTCAATTGATTTCGCTCTGTTTCATTCAGTGTAAACCCATGAAAATCAGTATAGATTTGAATCAAACCTTCGATGAGTTCATTTGTTTCAGGTGCATCTGTAATAATATCAGGTGCCTTTTCAATTTTTTCAATTGCAGGCTTTGTAGCGTAACTTCGCTGTACATCTCTAAATTTTAACAATGGAAAATAAAATTGTTCAAAATACGCTTTCAACTCTGATAGCTGCTTCTTATAAGTATTCAGGGAGTACCCACTTTTGTCGATTTCAGACAATGGTGCATGGAATAACACTGCGCCAGAAAGCGCAGAGAAAAGCAGTGAAATTGCTTGTACTTTTAATAAAAGAGGTGCTTTTTCAACCATGTTTATGCAGCTGAAAATATTTAGCAATGCTTGATGGAGTGTCCGATCTTCCATGGAACATTTTATGCACACAGGCACAGATATAACACCAGCGAAGGAATCCAATTCGCTAAAATACTTCTCTTTGCAATGCAAATCTAAAATACTTCTCTTTGCAATGCAAATAATTATTGGCTGCGATTTCCTCAATGGCATCCATCGATATCCCTCCTTAAATGATTTATTATATCATAGTAAATCCTTGAAAGTCAATCATTAAATTTTTATATGATTCATGCGATTAAGCCGATTTATTTGGGATGTAAAAACCAAAGAATTTAGTATAAACTCAAATGCAGAAGCAGCGGATAGGAGCGATGCAAAGCAGCAGGCACTTCTTTAAAATGTGCAAAAAGTCGGGCATTTGCCCGAGTTTTCGTGGTTTTTTAAGAAGAAGGCATGATTTTAGGAGGAATCTAATGATTAATATTTCCAAATTCAATAACTTATGGATTGATTCCGATGGACCGGTGCGAAAAACAAAAGGCAGCGCAAAAAAGTGGAAGGACGACTTATTGCCAATTAGTCCAGAAGTCGCAAGGAGGATGTTAGAAAAAAAGGAAACTGAAAGCAGCGGCGTAATCGTTGCGAGTCCGCACGAGCTTTGATGGATGGAGGAGTTTTACAATGATAAAAATAGAAAAAGATGGGTTGTACGAAGGCAACAGGCAGCTTACCAATTTTAGAATTGATGTGGCAATGGTGTTCACAGATCCAACTTCTGGATCTGATTTGCCCGCAATGGTAGAAGCGGTCATTGCGCTTGAAGATGGAACCAATCGAAGCATGACATTAAAAATTGGGAAAAGCATCGGCAAAGAAATTGTTGAAAATTGGGATTATTGCGTGGTTTATGGGCAAACAGCCGAGCGAAAAATCCACCAATATATAGTAGAGCAAATTATCGCGATGCGTCGGCAGCAAGCGCTGGATGATGTTGTCAACTTGAATTTGCCGGAAAAAGAAGGCTATATCATCCCGCGGAATGGGGGATATCAACTTCCAAATGGAGAACAAATAATCGCCTGGAACGGCAAAATTGCGGGCAGCTATCAACCTGAAATTCCTATTAAAGTAATTCAGCGGGACGATATTTTCATTGAAAGTAATGTTCAGGATGCGGAGGGAATAATGGTCGATGCAATATGTAAAAATCCGCCAGAAGCGCTATTAGCGTTGGTCTTTGCCTTGCTGACATCGGTGCGAAGCTGCCTTGCAGATAAAGGATATCATTTCCAGGGCGTGTTATATATTATGGGGGCACAATCGGTCGGCAAAACAACACTGGCGCGGCGTGTGCTTGGTTTTGCACTCGACCCTACAACGTATCATCCAGCCCTCTTTTTGGAAGCTGCAAGCACAGAAGCTGCGGTGCGCGATGTGCTTGCTGAAAACCCCAATCTGCCTGTTATTTTGGATGATTTAGCACTTTCCTCCGAGCGCTCAGTCGAAAAGCAGCGTAAAAAACTGGGCGCTGCGATCTTACGCCTGGCGGCAAATGACGCTATTGTTGCAAAAAAAGGTGCAGGCGGTTTATCCACTATGCGCTGTGAATGCAATGCAGGACTCGTACTTACGGCAGAATTTCCCTTGGAAGGTTTATCCGAATTGACGCGATGTGCAATTGTAAATATAACCCATCAATTACAGCTAACAGACGGTTTGACACCTGCGCTGTCTGGTTGCATCGTGAGCAATTTTGTGGATTGGTTTGCAGATAACTACGAAACTGAAACTAACTTGCTGGAAGAGCTGATGCAGGCACCAGAAAAGGTTGTAGGGTACTTTTCTGTGGACGAAAAATACAAATATTCGATTCTGCTTCGGCAACAACGTCTGCAGCGAAATTTTATGTTGCTTTATTGGACATTCTCCTGTTTTATGGAAATAATAGAATCAAAGTTGGAGTTGCTGGAAGAAGAAAAAATGCGGCTTTGGAGAATATTCACGGAAGCAATGAACAATTCCGTCAAGGCACAATTGGAAATTTTAAGGCAAATTGATTCACGGAACCCTGATGGAAGTATCTCCTATATTATACTGCAAGGGATTCACAAACGGGCGTTCAATTTGTGCCATAAAAAAGAAAAATTATTTACACATGATGGAATTATATGGGAAGAGGACGATGATGAAAATCCACTCTTAATTGGAATCAAAGAGGAAGCACTTGTTCGATTTGTGCGAAATCAAAACGGATACCAGGAAATAAGTTCAACAAGGATCAAACGTCAGCTCAAGGACTTGGGCGCGCTAGCTTTGCGAGAGAGCAAAGGCGACACAGTCCACCTGGGTAAATCACCAGAAAGTGGAAGAAACCTGCCAAGGGTATTACTTTTAAGGATGGATGTTCTTGTTGGTACTGCTAAATGCTTTAAGCCTGATGAAGAAGGTTCACAGGATGAGCAGCGATTTTCCTGAAATGGAAGAAAAATTATCCATATATTATATTTAAAAGGGGAATCAGTACGCTGTTTAGATGAAAAGTCAAGAATATCCAAACTTTTAGGAGGCATAAAAATGGAAAAATGTACTTATAACGCACAAGAGATCGCCACCCTGCTGGGTATCAGTGTCAGCAAAGCATACGAGCTGCTGCATTGCAACAGTTTCCCAACACTGCGAATTGGGAAACGTTTACTGGTATCCAAAGAGCGCTTCGCACAGTGGATGGAAGCACAAAGCAACAGTCTTGTTGACCGTTGAATTTGCATTCTTTACAACCGCCTGCACTAAGTGGTGCAGGCGGTTACCGTTTCTATTTTGAGAGGAGATTATTTATGGCAAGAAAAAATTCGCGCCGCGAATCTGGCAGTGGCAGTATCCGCCAACGTGATAACGGCACTTGGGAGGCGCGGTACACTGTGGGATATGATCCGGAAACCGGGAAGCAAATTCGCCGTTCCATTTATGGAAAATCGCAAAAGGAAGTTTCAACCAAGCTGCGCCAAATCACCAATGAAATTGACACAGGAATATATACCGCGCCTTGCGATATAAAGTTTGGAAGCTGGCTTGATACGTGGCTGGCTGAATACTTGGTGGGGCGTTCCCCACTCACAGTAAGTGCATATGAAGGTAATTGCAGGAACTACATAAAACCAGCTTTGGGGAATGTACGCTTGGATGCTATCACGCCTGTCATGGTACAGAAGTTGATAAATTCCTTATCAGCTCAAAATTTATCTGCCAAAACGGTCAAAAATGTTCATGGGGTCATTCATCGCGCATTCGAGCAAGCGATTCGGATCGGGTATCTTCGGAACAATCCTGCCTCAGTTTGCAACCTTCCCAAGGTGGTAAAGCCACACGTCAAACCGCTTTCAGACAGTCAAATTACAGCGTTTATTCACAAATTATACGAAACAGAACATCCATTTATAATCCTGTATCTAGTAACGTTATTTACAGGAATGCGGCAGGGCGAAGTGCTTGGTTTAAGTTGGGATGATGTTGATTTCGAGCGAGGAACAATTTCCATTCATCAGCAGCTTCGCAAACTCAAAGGGCAAGGCAATGGCTATGAATTAGCAAGGCCCAAAGATGGCGACAGCAGATTGATAAAGCCAGCGGCAGCCGTTATGGATCTGCTGCGCCAGCAGCAGCAACGGCAATACGATATGATGAAAATTGCAGATTGCGCATGGCATAACCCTGATAATTTGGTGTTTACCAATGAAATGGGTGGTCACTTGGTACACGTCACGGTGTATAAAGCCTACAAAAGCATCATGAAAGAAATCGGGATTCCTAACACAAGGTTCCATGACTTACGCCACACGTTCGCTGTGGTGTCACTTGAAAATGGTGATGATGTGAAAACAGTTCAAGAGAATCTTGGGCACGCAACAGCGTCTTTTACATTGGACGTATATGGGCACGTCAATGACCGCATGAGAAAAGAAAGCGCGGAACGCATGGATTCTTTCATTCACAGCATTTCGGAATTTTGAGGGATAGCTTGTATGCGCCTTCATTAGGGGTATGCGGAAAAAACGCTGTTAGGGGTACAGAAAGGGGTACAATCTTTTTAAAAGGCTGCATCTTGTTAACGTTTTCGCGGAATAAGCAAAAAACCCGCATTCTACATTCCTGTAAAATGCGGGTTTGTGGCGGAGAAAGAGGGATTTGAACCCTCGCGACACTTTCGCGCCCTACTCCCTTAGCAGGGGAGCCCCTTCACCACTTGGGTATTTCTCCGTACCAAAAAAGTATGAAATTCCTCCGCCAGCAAAGAAAGAATCTGGCGGAGAGGGTGGGATTCGAACCCACGCGCCCTTTCGGACAAACGGTTTTCAAGACCGCCTCGTTATGACCACTTCGATACCTCTCCGTATCATTTAGCCCAACAGCTTTTATATTTTATCATATCATTGATACCATGTCAATAGGTTTTTTATGAATTTTGCAAAACAAGTGTTTTTTATGGTATTCTGCGGCTATGAAATTTTATAGCAACTTGTGTCTGTTTGAAAAAAAGCGTATCATAAAAGAAACAAAACAGAGAAGGGGATTTATGTTGGAGCCAAAAGCATTAAAAGAAAATATCATACAAAAAGCAAAAAGTTTAGGGGCAAATCTGGTTCGATCCTGTTCTGTGACAAAGTGGCGAGAAATACCGATTGCGGCACAAGAATTTTCGCCGGAAACAATTTGGGTATGGAGCAAAAATGTCATTGTACTTGCAATTCCATTATTTGCGCCAATGGTTCAGACCACACCATCTATGGTGTACCAGGAATTATATGATACAAGCAACCGGGTGCTGGATGATATGGCATATAAGCTTGCGAATTATATCATATCCGAACTGGGCTTCCGCGCAATATTTTTCCCACGGGATTGTTATTATAATATTGATGTGTTAGCGCATAACCCGAATGCTGCATTTTCCCATGTATTAGCGGGCTATTATGCTGGGATTGGGACGATTGGTGACAGCCATAATTTAATTTCCAAAGAATTTGGCCCCAGGATGCGGGTGGTTTCTGTCATTACAGATGCACCGATTCCAGAAGATGAGATGCTTGCGGAAAACCTTTGCATTCATTGTAAGCAATGTTTGAAACAATGTCCGGTACAGTGTTTTACTGAGAATGAGGATACCGTTTATACAATGGATAAGATTGCTTGTACAAAGCATCATATTGAAATTCGTGACCAGCATCATTGGCCATGCGGCATTTGCGTCAGTGTATGCCCAGTGGGACAGGATATGAAAGCATACAGGGACGAAAAACCGATTACCCAGGCAGGGATAATACATTGTCAAAGTTATGGTTCATAAAATCTTGTTATTGTGACAGGATAATATGTGGCATAATGGGTCATCTATGCTTATAGGGCATGGGACAATATCAAATCTAAGTATTAGACATTCGACAGCAGCCGCGTTAGAATATAGGTATCTAAAAAACCATAGATACCTATATTTTTTATGCTGAAGGAGTTGAAAGCTGCGTGAAAAGTTTAAAACGGTTTGGCATTTTGATGCTGACCATTTTGTTTGTCTTTGGGACAGCGCTTCCGGTCTGTTTTGCGGCAGATGATGCGGGGTTCCCGGATGTCCCGGCGGACGCATGGTATGCAGAGGCTGTGACTTATTGTTTGGATCATCATTTGATGGCAGGTGTTGGCGATGGACGTTTTGACCCGGCAGGCAATTTAACCCGGTCACAATTTGCGGCAGTGCTTTATCGGATGGAAGGTACACCAGCAGTAACAGGTACAGATGCTTTTACGGATACATTGGAAGGTATGTGGTACAGTGACGCGGTTTTATGGGCATCCCAGCAATCGCTGATCAGCGGCTATGGCAATGGGCTTTTTGGCACAGATGATGCAGTAAGCCGTGAACAAATGGCAGCCATTCTTTGGCGCTATGCGGACAGCCCTGCGGCAGACACAGCAAGCAATTATCAAGACAAAGATTCCATTGCATCTTATGCGGCATCCGCAGTAGATTGGGTCAGCGGAAACCAAATTATGATACCCAGATCCGATGATATGTTTGTGCCAAAAGAAGCGGCAACGCGGGCTGAAATTGCGTTTGCGCTGATGCAATACAGCCACCAGCAGGCAGCGCCGGAACAGACGCCAGATCCTCAGCCCAGCGAAAACACTGATGCGGTTTTAATTGCTTATTTCTCTGCGACAGGCAACACAGAAGCCATTGCAATGCACTTAAAAGATATCTTAAATGCAGATGTTTATGAAATCGTACCAGAACAGCCTTATACAGCAGAAGATTTAGCATACAGCAATTCTTCCAGCCGCACCAGTCAGGAAATGAATGACCCAAATGCCCGCCCGGCGATTGCAGGTGAGGTTGAAAATATGCAGCAATATGATACCATTTTCCTTGGCTATCCGATTTGGTGGGGGCAGGCGCCAAAGATTATCAGTACATTTCTGGAAAGTAATGATTTGAGCGGCAAAACGATTGTGCCTTTCTGCACATCTGCCAGCAGCGGATTAGGCAGCAGCGCAGAAAACCTACATCGTCTTGCAAGTGCTGCAACTTGGCTGGAGGGTAACCGGTTTAGCGGGAATGCAGGCAATGAAACGGTAAAAGCTTGGGTGGATGGGCTAAATATCCATCCGGCAGCATAATAGAACAAACAAGCAAGATAAATCATATAGAACAGGAGGCTTGCGGGTGTGTCTGATTTTGGTAAAAACAGCGTGTTTGCTTTGGGACAGGAAAATACAGCATATGCCCAATATTTCATTGGGAAATCCTATTTGAATATGCTTTCCACACAAGGAGTAGTGATTGGGAATGTGACATTTGAACCGGGCTGCCGGAATAATTGGCATATCCATCATGCGGCAAAAGACGGCGGACAGATTTTGCTGGTCACTGGTGGGCATGGTTGGTATCAGGAATGGGAAAAGCCGGCCCGTGCCCTTCGGGCAGGGGATGTTGTGCATATCCCCGCAGGAGTAAAGCATTGGCATGGCGCGGCAAAAGATAGCTGGTTTGTCCATTTGGCAGTGGAAGTGCCAGGGCAGCAGACATCCACAGAATGGCTGGAATCGGTAACTGATGCGGCATATCATGCGTTGGAGCGCGCGGAATAACCGCTTGATCTGGCTGGATAGTATCATGCCATACCATAACAAATGAGGGATCAATCATGGATAGAAAAACACTTGCAGAACAGAACCATCAAACCTGGTACCGGGGACAGGCATTCCCAGGCGCTTATGCAGAATTCCAACAAATCGCGCAGCGATTCTTATGTGGTGATATCACAGCCCAGGGATGTTTGTCTGATGTACAAAAAGCACTCATTCGTTTGACGGCACTCACAGCCAGTCAGACATGGAAACCGTTAGCACGCTATATCATTTCCGCACTGGATATGGGCGCTACACCAGAACGGATTACCGAAACGCTTTATCAATGTGCGCCATATATCGGGCTGGAGAAAGTACAATGTGCTTTGGATGAAGCGGATAAGGTGTTTCAGTCGATGAAGATCCATATGCCATTGCCAAATCAAGCCACAGTAACGGAAGAAACCCGTTTTACAAAAGGGCTTGCTGTCCAGCGGGAAATTTTCGGGGCGGATACGATTGATGCTATGCGTGCCGCAGCGCCTGCCGAATTACAGCATATCCAAGCATATCTTTCCGCCTATTGTTTTGGTGATTTTTATACCCGTGGCATATTGGATTTAAAGATGCGGGAACTTATTACCTTTTGTGCGATTTGCAGTCTTGGCGGCTGTGAGCCACAGGCAAAAGCCCATGCAAATGCGAATTTAAGTGTAGGCAACACACGACAGCAGTTAATTGATGCCATCACGCAGTGTCTGCCCTTTATCGGGTTTCCACGGGCATTGAATGCAATTGCTTGCATCCCCAATGAATAATCATAAACCCTTAGCAAAGCGCCCCTGTGCAAAAGGATGCACAAGGGCGCTTTTTTTGCGCATTGCGGAAGGGCTTATTGCATAAGTCCTGGGGGGTTTTTAACGCAGAAGGGTTTTTAATTTGCGCTGCAAAGGATTAATTCCCAGCGGCTTGTTGTGCCCATTGCTGCTGCAAAGCAGCCCAATCAGGATTGGTTTGCAGTTCTGTCCAGGATTCAGAAGCAGCCCCTTCTTCGCGGGTATAAAGATGGGAGTTGGTTGCTTCCTGAATTGCGGCATAATACCATGCGCTTTCCGGGTTATCCGGCCATTGCTTCATGGTATCCAGCATATGGTCTTTATCAGGCGTGCGCCCTAACATTGCATTGACAAGGGTAGCAACTTCTGCACGGGTAATATAATCATCTGGGCGGAATGTCTTATCCCCACTGCCATGGATCCAGCCGGTATGTGCGGCACGGTTGATATATTTTTCAGCCCAATGCCCACTGATATCGGTGAATAGAGATTCGCCTTCATAGTCTTTGCTGAGGAATTGTGCAGCGATAACCGCAAATTCAGCACGGGTAATATTGTTATCCGGACGGAATGTGCCATCGGGATACCCAGAAACCAGCCCAGCTTTGGCATCTGTGCCGATTGCAGCGGTATACCAGGCATTTGCCTGCACATCGGAGAATGTGGTATCAGAGGTCCAATGTGCCAGACGGTAATTATCCTGCATCAAACGGAAGAAAATTGTGGCAACTTCTGCGCGGGAAATATTGTTTGTGGGACGTACGGTACCATCGGTATAGCCAACAAGATAAGCAAAGTGATCCGCGGTATTGAGGTCAGAAAGGTCAGCCAGCGGGACTTTTTCATCATCAATCTTGGTATCAGGTGCAGTTGGGTTCAGCGGGGTTGGGTTTTCTGGGATAGTGGTTGAGCCGCCACTGCCGCCGGTTGGGCGCCGGTTGCCGCCTCCTCCGCCGCCACCAGAACCGCCGCCACTGGTGGTGCGTTCCGTAACGGTGAGGGTACCAAGGGAATTGGTAATGGTATAGTTGGTTTGTTTTGCAGTACCATTCCAGGTGATGGAATAGGTATTGCTGGACGAGCCAACGCTGGTCTGGGAACCAGTAACGGTAATGGTTACAGCTTCTCCAGCGACCATTTCTTGATTTACGATGGTATAGGTGTTGCTGGTCAGTGCTGTGCCATCATACACCTTAGATGCGCTGCTGGTGGTAATGGTAATCGGACGCGGGGAGATGGTAACAGTTGCTGTTGTCGTATCGGTTTCATCGCCGAGGACTGCGGTAATTGTTGCGGTATAAGTGCTTGCATCAACCGGGGCGCCGGGCAGGGTATTGCCTGCGGCATCGGTATATGTAACAGTAAACTGTGCATCCGGTTTATTTGCGGAAGGGGATACCGGGTGCGGCTGACCGTCATAAGTTGCAGTGACATTGCCAGCGGTAACATCAAGTGCTGGTGTTGGGTCAACCGGGTCAACTGGTGTTGTTGCTTCTGTGATCTTCAGCCAGCCGTCGGTAATCTGACCGATTTCTGCGATATATTTTGTGTTATCAGAAACCGTTACAACAAAATGTTCTTTGGTCAGATTCATTGGGTAATTGCCGGCTTCAGTACCAGAAGCAGCAGCGGTAAAGCCTTCTGCCAAGTCAACGGTTACAGTATTTTCAGGAAGTGTAATGCCTTCTGGTGCAGTTACAGTAGCGGTAAAGCCGTCAACGCTTTGCGGCTGTCCATCATAAGGAACAGTTTTCGTATTGCCCACAATATTGACTGTCAGACGAACGATTGCAGGTTCCAGAGGGATCGACGACATTGCAAAGTTTGCGGTAAAGATATAAGTTTCGCCGCCTTTGCCTTGGAATATGCCGCTTAGAGCTGCATTATCAAGGTTGATTCCTTCGCCAACATTGTCTGATTGTGTCCAGCCGATGAATTTATACTTATCAGCAGGTACAGCAATGATTCCTTCCGGAATGGTAATTGTACCAGATGTCATATATTTTCCATCTGCGTCAGTAAGCGTTTTGTAGAAGCCCTCGCCGGATTGTGTACCGCCTTCGCCAGCCACAAAAACGACCTTTGCTTGATACTTATCTGGAATACCATCAGAAGTATCACTATCTTTTGTGATATAGCCGACATTATCAAGCGAATAAATCAGGTCAACTTCAACATCATTATCCTGAATTGTGCCAGTTAATTTGTCCAAAGCATTTTTGCTTAATACAGGATCAAGCGCGTAATGTTTTCCGTCTTTTTCAAGTCTTATCGGAATGTTTGTGGGTACATTGTCAGCAAGTAGGGCAATACCTTCTGCCGATTCAACAGTATAGCTGTATTCTGTACCATTATCATAAGTATCCTTGATAGGGTCTTTCAAAATTTCCGGATTTTCATCATCGGTCTTAAAGTTAATGGTAACATTATAAGTTTTGCCAGCAGGGGTTTCTGCTGTGCCACCGCCAGGGATACTTGGGTCAGTGCCTTCATCAGGCTTCAAGGTTGCAATGTTAGTAATTTTACCTTCGTTGATTTCCTCACGGGTGAAAGTCATAGTAACATAAATATCTACGCTTCCAGCCTCTGCAAAGGTGCCAGTCAAACTGCCAGAAATAAGAGTAGCTTTTTTGCCATTCATTTCATCGCTTACAGTGTAAGATGCACCTTTTTCGCCAGTAACAGTGATTTTATACAACAGGGTTACTGCGGTATCACCGATTTTGACATCGCCATAGCAAATATTTTTGTCAGCTAAAGCTGCCTTAACATCTTCTGGGACATCTTTTTCATCGGCTATACGAACCTTGTTAAAGTCAGTGAGTTTTGGTGGGTTTGGTTTTTTAATTTCCTCCCACTGCGCAACATAAGTAGCATTAGCAATTACTTTTTCAGCAACTTCAGGGATCCAGCCCTTGAAAGTATAACCTGTGCGTTCAGTGCTGCCAAGGAACTTCGGTGTTTCAGCGCCATATTTCACGTCTGGATGGACATCATCAACAAATACAGAACCGTTTACACCGTCTTTGTAAGTGATAGTGTAAGTGTTTGCTTTCCATGTAGCAGTATAAGTGATTACACCATTTTCCGCATCAGCAGCAGATACCACAGGATTTACTGCTGGTGCCCAGCCCATAAAGGTATAACCTGTACGGTTAGTGCTGCCAAGGAAATCTGGAGTATTATCACCAGACTTCAACTCTCCATGGGTTTCATCGCCAAAGACTTTACTATCTGCGCCATCTTTATATACAACACTATAAGTATTTATTTCATAGCGCAATGTAATGGACAGAAGTTGGTCTGCTTCCAGTGTAATGCTTTCAGGATTACTGCTTGCATAAGTAAATTCGTGTTTAACTCCATCTATGGTGTAGTATTTCCAACCAGAATTTTTTCCATCTGCTGCAAGTGCCACGCCATTGATAGTATCGCCGACCTTACCTTCTATGTTTCCACTTTTAACACTTGCTGTTTTTTCATTATTCACATAGTATTCACGAATTACTTGGTAAGTAGCATTCTGTTCAGGTGTCCAAACAGCATATAGAGTTTTGCTGACGGTTGGACCAGAAACCCAATCCAGGGTGATGCGTTCTCCACCTGTGTATGTTGCAGTTTTGGCATCTGCTTTTTCAGCCCAGCCTAGGAATTTGTAGCCTTCGCGGGTTGGCTGTTCTCTGGTAACAGTCAAAGTTTCGGAAGTCTTTGCAACAGTGCTTGTTGTTGAAGCAACAGAAGAACCACCTTGAGTGTCATAGTTCAGAACGTAATCAGCTACTACATTTACTGTGAAATATACGTTATCATAATAAACGGTATTGTCTGCAGGACATTCAAGCCCTTGCCCACAAAACTCACAAGTATACTTAGGATAGAGATTTCCCCATATATAAATATATCCGCCTTCATATGGAGCATCAAAGGAATATTCAAAATACAAGTGAACATTAGTAGTCCCAGGACGTGCAGCATCATAATCAAATTCTAAACAAGGCATGTCATGATAGGAATCAAGTCCTGACCATGAACCTAAATCTGAATAATCATTGTGAAAAGTGCAATTCTTTAAAATAGTATCTAGAGAAAGATCATACCTGATAGATGTATATGTATCAGGTATAAACTCGCGAACAATACCCTTACAGCGAGGACAAAGATTAGTCAAGCGAGGAAGACGTTGATAAAGGCCAGTGTCATTAACTTTTTTTGTTATTGTTCCAGCACCGATTTCTTGTGCATGTATTGCCGTAGTTTCTGCGCCGCCAGTGACACTCTCACTAATGCTCATCAGCACCATCAGCGCATCTTCCACGCCGTTATAGCTTTCCAAGCCTTCATCCTGTACAGCTTCATAGGCATCCATTGCCGCCTGACCAAGTGCCATAAATTCTTCGGCATTGTCCTCAGTTGGCGTGCCAAACTGCACCAGTGCATCCACGGCATCCAAAAATGCCTGAACACTTTCGGGGGTTGGCAAACTGTTCATGCCCTCCGGCATCACGAGTTCGGGGACAGGTGCGGAGTTGCTCACCGTTTCGGCAGGCAGCTCGATGCTGTCCGGCACAAGGATTTCCGGGGTTTCGGGAACCGCCGCTGGTTCACTGGTATCCACCTCTGGGAGAGGGATAGTAGTTTCTGGTTCACCATCTGGCAAAGCAGGCACTTCCGGCAGGGGTTCTGCTGGGGATTCATCCTCCGGTGTGCTGTCCGCCTCTGGTGAGGTGTTTTGTTCCGGCGCTGCCGGGGTGTTTTCCTCTGTCGGGGCAGCAGGGGTTTCTTCCGGCTGGGCGGTAGGTTTTTGCTCCGGTGCGGCAGATGGGATTTCTTCTGCCGGGGGTTCCGGAGGGGTGGAAGGTTCATCCGGCTCTGCCGGAGGGGCTTCCGCGTCCAGTATCGTATTTGCCGCATCCTGTGCGCTGTCACAAAAATCCGCAACAACATCTAAGGTGTCAGCAGGTTCCATACTGGTGTCATCCTGTGCAAAAGCAGTAATGCAGCACATACTGCATAACATACTGAAAATCAGCAGGAATGACAAGGGATTCCGCAGTTTCTTAGTCATTTTGCATGGCTCCTTTCCAAAAAATATATAAACAGGCTGGCGGGGTATGCAAACGCATATCCCGGATTGTGCCTTTTGCGGAAGGGCATAAGCTACCCTAAAAGCACACAGAACCTGTTTTACGAAGTAAACTATATTGCCAGTAAAAATGAATATTTATAATAAAACAACACAATCAGTTTACAAGTGAAAAGAGGAATTAAACAAGGGGATATATTGCTTTATATAGAGGCTGCGCGATGCTATACGGGTTGAAAAGCGAATATTACAGCAAAATTGAGAGTTTAAGTGATAAATATCAAGAAATATGTTGATACAAAAACAATAAACATCAGATTATTTCAAATGATATTTTAGTAAAAAAATAAGAACAGAATATAAAAACTGACACACAATATGATATACATAGTATAGCACAGAATGGGTATATAGAAGTAACATTTCCCTTGTTAAACAGTAATTTTTTATTCGGTAACTTTAACAAAATTATTGACTAAAATTTGTGTATAGAAGGTAGCTGCTAATTTTAATATATAGTTTGTCGCAACAAAAAAGACGCCTTTCGGCGTCCTCTTCAACAGAAAAATAGGTTTTATAGTACATTTTCTGCACAAATGATTGAAATCGCAGTATTGTTATCCTCGCAAACAGGTTGTTTGCCTTTGCGCAGTAAATCACGCAGTAAAATAAGCGGCAGATAACCTTGTCGGTAGATATCTTGAGAAATGGTTAAATCGACCTCACCTTTTTTCAGCAGCGCTTTGGTATCCTTGGTGACATCGTGGGAAATCACCCGGACTTTTCCGGTCAGCCCAGCCGTGCGAATCGCCTCCACACAGCCAGCAACACTGCGGTTTGCCATATAAACGGCATCCGGACGGTTTGGGTGCTGCAAAGCATCCAAAACCTTACGATAGGTGACGTGATAATCATTATAAGTTTCCGCGACTGTAATTTGGCTGGAAGCAAAGCCCAATTCAGAAAGCCGGGCACAAAACCCATCCAAGCGGCTGCGGTGTCCATAAAATTCTAAATTACCAGCTAAAGCGAGGATATGCGCCGTTTTTGGGATGATTTTACCCATCAGTTCCCCTGCAATACGGCCGCTTTTCACATAATCTTGACCGATAAAACACAAACGGCGGCTTTCCGGCAAATCGGAATTAAATGTAATCACAGGGATACCTTGTTTATCCAGTTCAGCAATTTTGTGTTCAATGGACAAATCATTCAGTGCACACAAAGCGATACCAGATACCCCTTGTACAGCAAAATCATCCAAATATTCATTGACTTCCCCAGGAATATCAGTTTGGCACTCTCGAATTATGACATCTACTTGGGCTTCCTGCAATTCTGTGCGTGCCGCGATAATACCGCGGAGAAACTCAGATTTGGTATAGCCCGACCAATTTGGCAGGATAACACCGAGTTGCAGTGGTGTAAGGCCCAAAGCCTGCCGGTGCAGTTCGTGCGGGGATAGATAGCCAAGTTCCTGCACAGCTTGGAGCACGCGTGCGCGTACATCCTCGCGCACATAAGAGCGGTGGTTCAGCACGCGGTCCACAGTACCGCGGGATACGCCTGCATGATTGGCAACCATTTGTATCGTTGGGCGCTTACCCATAAGACATCAACCCCTTTATAGAAATCAGTATACCATAAAAACTGTGCAATGCACAATAGCTTTACGGTGGGAAGTGAGATATCAGCATTAAAAAGGCAAAAGCACACAAAAGAAAACAGCAAGGATTATTGGGATATAAGCCTGAAAAAACGCAATTATCGTGATATTCACAAACAATGATATAAGATATCGCAAGAATGCTGAAAAATGCACACAAAAATTTATGCAGACTGAAAGAAAACAAACACAAAGAATTGTCGGGATTGTGAAAAAGAAAGAAACGAAAATATTTTTGTGATATAAACCGAAAAGAATGGACAAATTCTATATTACATGCAACAAAATCTCATAAATATCTATAGATCAAAAATAAAAAAATACAGTTGACTTTTCACGTGCTGCGCCGTACAATAAAGTTACAAAAGCACAGAAAAACATTCATAGGCTGCTAGGTGATTCTGGCGGCAAAAAGATTTTTTGAGGAGTGTATATTTTATGAAATTCATGCGTTCTGCCTGCATTGAGCCAATGTATTCTGAAATCCCATTTCTGGATCGTTTCCAGGCAGCAAAAGAGGATGGGTTTGAATATGTAGAATTTTGGAGCTGGACAGATAAAGATTTGGATGCTGTCAAAGCAGCTGCGGAAAAGGCTGGCATTGGCATTTCCGGGTTTAATGGCGATGCAGATTTTTCCCTGATTGACCCGACCCACAAAGAAAAATATCTGGATTTCCTGAAAAAATCGGTTGCCGCAGCACAGAAAGTTGGTGCAAAATCGGTAACAATTCATTCCAATGCCTTAGGGGACGGCGGCATTGTTGTCAATCATTATACGGAATTATCCGATACGGTAAAGCTGTGTTCCATGTATGATATGCTGTTAGACTGTGCAAAAATTGCGGAGCAAAGCGGCATTGCCATGAATTTGGAACCGCTGAATATCACAACTGACCATGTAGGCAATTTCCTTGCACATACTCAAATGGCAGCAGAAATGACCCGTTTGATTGGCAGTCCAATGCTGAAAGTGCTGTATGATGTTTATCATATGCAGTTAAATGAAGGGGCAATTTGTGATACGATTAAAGCAAATGCTGACCAGCTTGGGCATATCCATGTAGCCGATGCGCCAGGGCGTCACGAACCAGGCACAGGGGAAATCAATTATGCCAAAGTATTTGCCTGCTTAGAAGAAGTAGGTTATACAGGACGCATTGGGTTTGAGTTATTCCCAGAAACCGATACCAAAACAGCGGTCAAAGCGATCATGAGTTATTAAGATACTTCCATAGAAAACCGGTATAGCAAAATATGCTGTACCGGTTTTTTGGCGCAGGCAAGGCACAGACGGGAGGCTATAAACTGCCAAAACTACAATATTGGGCACAAGTAAAACTGACCACCATGAACGCAAACAAATTTCACGCAGTAAAAATCCTACAGTACTATGCTTATCTTGGCACAGTCTAAAAAACTCTATAATATGGAACACAGACAAATCTGCCTCCTATGAACTGCAAATAAATTCTGCGCAGTAAAAATCCTACAGTATCATGCTTATCTTGGCAGAATCTAAAACACCTCATAATATTAAACACAAACAAATCTGCCCTCATGAACTGCAAATAAATTCTGCGCAGTAAAAATCCTACAGTACCACGCTTATCTTGGCACAATCTAAAACACCTTGTCATGACTGTCTAGTCGTGATATACTGAAAGCAGATTACATGATGGGGCAAAGGCGAAGATGCCGCGCCGGTTGCCCGGAAAGCGAGGAGCATTTGCACAGCGAAAAAATAGCGTTGGATGTTTCAGCCATGCAGGAGTTATTTGGCGTGGACGATGCCAATATAGGCGCCATAGAAAAAGGGCTTTCGGTCAGCATATCTGCCCGTGGTGGATATGTAGAAGCTGCCGGTGCAGAAGAAAATGTGCGGCTTGCCATAGAAACCTTGCGCACACTTGAGAAGATGTATAAAAATGGGGAGGCAATCAATGATTTTGCCGTATCCCGTGCAATTGATTTGGTGCGGGAAGGGCAAGGCGAAGCCATGGTTGCAGCAATGAAGGATACTGTTGCAATTACGCACAGTGGCGCGCCGGTCAAATGTCGTACCATAGGGCAGCGTAATTATGTAGAAGCCATGCGCAAAAATACGGTAACCATTTGCATTGGGCCAGCAGGTACAGGCAAAACTTATCTTGCTGTAGCGGCGGTGGTAGGGATGTTGCGGCGCAAAGAAATAGAACGGATTATTATGTGTCGTCCTGCTGTAGAAGCGGGGGAAAAATTAGGTTTTCTGCCGGGTGATTTGCAAAATAAAGTTGACCCATATTTGCGCCCATTATATGACGCATTAGATGAACTGTTAGGACATGATACAGTACAGCGATATATAGAAAACCGCACCATTGAGATTGCGCCGCTGGCATATATGCGCGGACGCACTTTAAAAAATGCGGGCTGCCTGATTGATGAATGCCAGAATATGACGTTAGTATCACATAAGCTGATTTTAACCCGTTTAGGGGAAGGTTCACGCATGATTTTAACTGGGGATATTACCCAAATCGACCTGCCTGCGGGAACAGAATCTGGACTTGCGAAATGTGCGGATTTACTGCGGGATATTGAAGGCATTGGGGTAGTTCGGTTAAGCAGCCGGGATGTGATCCGGCATAAGTTAGTTGGACAGATTGTCAAAGCGTTTGATAAATATGAAGGGCAGAAAAAGGACAAGAAAGTATCAAAGGGCAGCAAATATCATTTCAAACGGATAACCGGGCAAAAGAATAAAAACGGATGAAAAAAGGCATCCCGTCTATGATAAAGCAAAGGCGGGATGCTTTTGGTTTTAGGGTTGTTCTTCACTTTGGCGATACCACCACCAGCTGCACACCGCGGGGATAAGCCCGACGGTAAGGGCAGAAAGCAGAATAGCAGCCATCCGTGCGCTTTCATTGGGGATAAATGCGGCGGCAATGATAACAAATCCGCTGGCAAACATAAGGCGCCCACCGAGGCGTTGTGTGCGCAGCCATATTTTTTCGCTGGAAATTGTCCAGGGAGTGCGAATACCAAGGAACCAGTTAGAGCGGAATTTGGGCAGCATATTACCAAGGATGGTAAACAGCAGACCGCAGGCAATGCAGACAATCATGCTGACATTAACTGTACCGGGGCGGAAAGATTCAACCAGGGTAATGCCCATCATAATCAGGATAAACAGCATTAAGACGATCTTAAAAAGAAGATAAGACCCATGGAATTTATCATAATTACGGCGTTTTGGGTCTATGCGCGGGGTAATGTTAAGCAGCAGCATTAAAAATGGGGACAATGCACCAATCACCCAAAGATGTGCTTTGGCACGGTATTCCACATTGCCATCAAACTGCCATTGCATGGGCACTTGGTCAGGTAGGCGTGAATAGAGTGCCGCAATGAGTACAAGAGGCAAGAATGCCAATATCCAGGCGAATACTTGTAATTTATTCTTTTTCATGTTTTCCACCTCGCAATGAGCCAAACCAGCCGATAATTTCGTCAACCACCGACATATTCAGTTCATAATAAATATATTTTCCGCGTTTTTCATCGAGTATCAGCCCTGCGTCCCGCAGGACAGACAGGTGATGAGAAATTGTTGCGCCGGATACCTGGAACCTTGCGGCGATATCGCCAGCCGCCAGGCTGCCATTTTGGAGCAGTTGTAGGATTTCGCGCCGGGTTGGGTCAGAAAGCGCTTTAAATGTCTGTTGGAAACCCATAGGCACCGTTCCTTTCGCTGATATTTAGATGTCCATCTAAATATATGATACATTGACGGTAGGAAAAAGTCAAGGGAAACATTTAGATATTTATCAAAATAAAAAATGTCAGGGTTGCCAACTGGCAACCCTGACAATAAAGAAAAGCTGCGGCAATCAGCACAGCCGCAGCTTTTATCAATGAGAAACGATATGGCAATCAGGGAAAACAGAGATTACACTTAGCCCCAGTATTTTGCAACGTGTGCCTTGGTAACTTCAGCAGCCTTTGCAATGTTTTCTTCATTGGTCAGCTTGTAGTAATCAGGGCGGAATACTTCCATGGTGCAGACGTCGCCTTCAAAGCCGATCTTTTTGAGGGTATCTGCATAGCGTTTATGGTCAAGGCAGTCGCCTGGTTCGCCTGGCCACAGACGTTTTTCGTCGTTGTTGTAAGCAGCGCCGCAAGGCATATTTTCCATGCCATTGAGGTGCCATACAAAGATCTTCTTGCCGTCTGCTTTTTCCAGAGCATCAAAAGAAGAAGCCATTGCATGGAAGTGGTACTGGTCGAGGGTGATACCAACCAGCGGATGGTTTACTTCCTGCACGATAGCGTAAGCATCTTCAAAGCGGTTGATGGACATTGTTGGTGCGCCGCAGAATTCAATAGACAGTTTAATGCCATGTGGTTCAACTTTCTTGACCATTTCCTTGAGGACAGCGACAGCGTCAGCCTTGATATCATCGAGGGTAGCATGGACAGAAAGATCCATAGACGGAACAACAACGATCATTTTGCATTGCAGCTTGAGGCAGTCAGCAATAATCTGATCAAGTTTCGCCATAACAGCGTCTTTTTCTTCCTGGGTCTGCTTCATGTTGAAGAATACGAGCGCGTTATAGGAGAGCATTTTCAGGTTATGGCTTGGGTCAGCGAACCATTTTGCCAAATCATCAATGGTATATTTGCCAGCGGCGATTTCGCGGTCGAGGCATTCAGACTGGATGTCGATATAGTCAATGCCATATTTTTCGCACAGGTCGAGGTCTTCCAGCACAGAGTGGTTTTCGCAGAAACGGTTGCAGCCTTCATTAAAACCGATTTTCATGGTTAGTAATCTCCTTTATTTCCTGATAAGTAGAAGGTAAGGTAAGGGGTGAATCGCAGCCCGCCCTGTATTGACGGGCTGCGGCAAAGGGGAACTTATTTCTTATAGAAATCCGGGGTGCCGCCGGTAACAACCTTTTCGATTGCGCCGGAAGTCTGGGATTTTACGAGTGCGTCAGCGGTGATGGAAGCAACATAGCCATCCCAAGCGGAGGAACCGCCGGTTTCGCCCTTCAGCGCATGGTTAACCCAGTCTTGGATTTCAACGTCATAGGAATCAATGAAGCGGAGGATCCAGTTATCTTCGATCTTTGTGGAAACATTGTTTGCGTAGCGTACGGTTGGGAAGGATGGGCAGGGCAGGTTTACAACGCCGTTTTCACAAACAACTTCGCAGTTGATATCGTAGCCAAAGCCGCAGTTTACGTTGACTTCGAGTACAACGACAACGCCGCCCTTGGTTTTGAGGATCATAACCTGAGGATCTTTCAGACCCTTGTGTGC
>CAXHNU010000028.1:0-31698 GCA_964017555.1 uncultured Butyricicoccus sp.
CACCAATGCCGCTCTCCGGGGTGAGATGGATATTCTGCTTGTCCTGAACGCTTCAAGGCTGGGGCGCGACATCTGGAGAACGCTCGAATATGTTGGCTGGCTGGAGGAACATAATGTGAAGGTCGTCTGCCTGAACGGTGAGCTTTCCAACCGGGAAGTAGGACGGCTCCTGCGGACAAAGCAAGCCATGCAGGGCGGGGCAATTTGACGAGCGAGTTTCCCCTTTCGCATAAAGCGGATGCCGGAGGCGGTCTTTCAAAAGAAAGGCCAACAACCGCCTCCGGCATCCGTAAAAAATTTGGTGTTTAGTTGACACAAGGAGATTTTACTCGTTTCGGGCGCAACAGCATTGAGGTCGGCTACTTTATGGAGCGCGTATTCCCGCTGTACGGAGTGCGGTTTATCTCCCTGAATGACGGTTTTGACAGCGATACGCTGCATGGCGACACGGGCGGCATCAATGTGGCTTTTCAGTACCTGATCAGTGAATTTTACAGCCGTGACCTTTCTGTCAAATACAAAACCGCCAAGTATGTGAAATTCCGTCGGGGAGAATACCAGAGCGTGTTATGTCCCTACGGCTACCAAAAAAGCGCGGACGGGCGCATGGAACCGGACGGAGAAACTGCCCCGAATGTCCGGCTTATCTTTGAACTGGCAGGACGCGGCTGTACTTCCACTGAAATCATCCAGGAACTGTATGAACGCAAAATTCCCACACCGGGCGAATACAAAGCGTCCAAAGGCAGGAACATTCACGATGTTTCCCGAACCCATCAGATTTGGCAGAGATCGACCATCCGGAATATTTTACTGGATGAACGGTACATTGGCACTTATGTCATAGGCAGAAAGCAGGTGGTTGAGGTAGGGAGCAACCGGGTACGGAACCGTGATGAAAGCGAGTGGGTCAGGATACCCGACCACCATCCGGCCATTATCAGCAAAGAGTTATTCCAGCAGGTGCAGGAGTTAAAGCCAAGGAAACGCTGCATTAAGAAAAACGTCCATCTGTACCCCCTGCGCGGCAAGGTCTTTTGCGGCTGTTGCGGACACGCAATGCCGCGCAATCCAAGCAAACGCCATTTCTTTGTCTGTAAGCATACAGAGGTGGATCAGTCCGCTGCCTGCCACGGTCTGCGGATTGCCGAAAAGGACTTGGAAGCAATCCTCTATGAGATTATTTCCAAGCAGGCGCAGGTGATTTTGAACGTGGAGAACATCGCAAATGCCAGCCTGCTGGATGCGAAGATTGCAAAGCAGACAGAATACGGACAGCGCGTGGAAAGCTGTCTTGACCGGAAACGGGTGCTGTATGAGCAGGTCTTACTGAAAGAGATCAGCATGGAGGAATACAAGGCACAGAAAGCCGGTGTTGATACGGAACTGGAACGGCTGCGGCAAGTCCATAACGCGCTCACCGATGAAATCTCCCAGGCGAAAATGGATGCCAAAACAAAAAACGCCAGACTGGAACTGGCGCAGGAAATTTCAGCCGCCAGCGGATTGAGTACCTCCCTTGCTGACGCACTGATTGAACGTGTGGATATTTATCCCGGAAATCAGGTTGATATTATCTGGAAAATGAAAAACTTTTGTGTGGAGGGAATGGAATGAGGGCAAAAAAGACTTGGTTATACTGCCGTGTGGCTCACAATGGGCCGGACAGTTTGGATGTACTGGCAACACAGCAACGCAGACTGGAATCCTATGCAAAGACGCATGGCCTTGAAATCGTTGGTTCTTCCAGTGATATAGGAAGCGGGCTGACATTCGACCACCGCCCTGGGCTTCTGGATTTCTACAATGCTGCGGTGGATGGTGAGGTTGGAGTTTTGTTAATCGTTGACCTTGCCCGCCTGAGCCGGAATTTGGACAGAACCATACAATACTGGAATCTGCTCCGTGACCTTGGCGTCAGCATCCACACGGCAAACAGCGGTGAAGTGGATTTGGGCATAACCGCAATACTCCGTAAGATACTTGAACAATGAGAAAGCGCCCCATGCGGGCGCAGGATTCGGCTTTGAAAAACTCTGAAATTTCTTGAAAAACTTTTTGTCTTGTGCTTGACATATGGGTGCCGGAACATATGCGGCGTAATCCGCGTTGGATTGTTAATCTTTTTCGTGTATTTGCGAAGCATCATCCGAACTGACTGGTCAGAAATCCGTTTACGCCTCTGGTTCAGGAAAAATGTACCATTTATATTTGGCTTGTATTCTTTAACATACTGCCGGAGTATGCCAAGGACTTCCTCATTTGTCACCTGAATCAGACGTTCCTTTTTGCCTTTGCCACATACCTGAATGATGCCATCCAGCAAATTGACATCCTGCATTTTCAGGTCACAAAGTTCCGTCACACGGATTCCTGTTGCAAATAACACTTCAATAATTGCAGCATCCCGCAAGGCAGTCAAGTTGTATTTTCGCTCCTCATGAACCGTTTTCAGCAACTTTTTTGCCGTATGTAATGTAATTGTCCGCGGCAGGCTTTCCGGGATTCTTACACTTGTGTCACAATACGCAAATGGGTTGCGGCGAAAATTTTTCTCATTCATCAGGTACTTACTGAAAGCGCGTAATGATGCAATTTTACGTTTCACCGTCCGTGGTTTGTATTTTTGGTGCATATCACGCAGATAGGACAATACCCCATCGCGGCTGAAATGTTTCTTTTTTACAGCAGTATATTTGACAAACTGCCGCAAATCAATTCGATATGCTTTGACCGTTTTCGCATCCAGCTTTTTACGATCCTTGCAAATCTCTAAGTAATCCCATACTAATTGCATTGTGATTTCCATAATTCACCCTCCGTGATGGTTAGTTAAACCTCATTATGACAGGTGTTTCCCTGCCTGTCGAGAAACAAATTCTGGCTCGGATTTTTTTGCGCTCTTTCTGCATATACTTTCGCCGGTATTTGCACGCGTTTTTATCCGATAATTTTCAACACAAAAAAGCAAGAGCCGTGAATTTCTCACAGCCCTTGCCTGATGTGTGATATGCGATTTTATTTTGCGATGTTCTCTAGGAAGCGCATCAGAATTGATGCAACCTGTGCGCGGGTTGCACTGCCTGTTGGCAGTAACAGATTGGTATCTGTACCAATAATCAGCCCTGCGCCATTCGCCCATTGCATGGAGGATTGTGCATATTCGCTGACTTGTGTACCGTCACCATAAGCAGACAAGTTTGCAGTTTTCGTCACGTCATAACCCTTAAAAGAAGCATAACGGAACAAAATTGCTGCCATTTGTTCACGGGTGATGATATCTTCCGGACCGAAATTGCCATTGTCATAACCGCTGACAATGCCATTTGCTGCTGCCCATGCAACTGCGTTGCTGTACCACTGACCTGCGGCAACATCCGGGAATGTGGATGCTGTTGCAGCTGGTTCATTTTCCATACGGTACAAAATTGTAACAATCATTGCACGGGTGGTAGTCATATCCGGGGAGAAAGTTGTTGTGCTGGTGCCAGCCATTAAGCCCTTATCCTGCATATACTTTACAGCAGAATAATACCACGAACTGGTGGCAACATCCGTAAACTTCATGCCAGAAGTTGACCCGTTATTGCCATAATTGTCAGGTGTGGTTGGGTTTTTGTCGGTGGTGGTGCTGTCATGGCGTTTGCCGCCACCTCCGCCGCCACCGCCGCCGGAAGAACCGCCTGGTGTAGTGCCGCCGCCACTGCTCTTTGTAAATGTGGCAGTAGCAACAGCGCTATTTTTCATACCTTCTTTGACCGCAATTGCTTTTACGGTTGTTGTAGCAGAAATGGTAAACGACTTTTCGTACTTTGTTGAACTTGTGGAAGGATCTGTACCATCAACTGTATAATAGATTATTGCACCCTCAGTTGCACAGGTGATCGTTACTTCCTGTGAACTGGTGAAAGTCCCGCTATTCGGCGAAATCACTGGGGTTGCTACTGTATTGGTATCTGGGGTAGTTGTAGTAGTGATATCAACTTTTGTGGCGTTACCAGTTGCACCTTGTACGCCAACAAAATAAGTATCACTAGCTTCTAACGCCTTATCAACTGTGACAGTTGCGTTGCCGCTGGCATCTGTATAGAACAGAAGCAGCAATTCTTTGTAAGCGCTATCGCCCCACAAAGCACACAGTTTATTGGCATCTGCCTTTACAGAAATAGACTTTTCTCCTGCTGTACCAGTCGCCGTAATTGTTGTGCTGTCAGGTGCAACTGTTGATGAACCCGTATCAACTGCAAGCGCATTCATGCTGAGCATCCCAAGGCACAGAACAACGCTCAGCAACAGCGCTGAAATTCGTTTTTTCATGTTGTTCACTCCTTGTTATTAAACAGTCTTAGCCTCGCTTACAGCAGTAAATCCACTAGGAATGCCATTAGTAAATGCAGGCGTATTACCAACCTTCCAAACTTGAACAGTGCTTCCCACATTAGCATAGAACTCGTAGGAAGTGCCACTCACAGTGATCTGGAAGATTACTGCAGGAGCAGTGTTTCCTTGTTTTACTTGGACAACATACTTGCCACCGTTTTCTGTAGCTACAGTAACTTTTTTGCCGATACCGCCAGCTGCTACAGTTGAATCTACAGTTACTGGAATAGTGTCTACCGCAGGTGTTTCAACTACTTTGCCTGGATCAGCTTTAACTGCTGCCAGTGTAGCCGCATTATCATTAGTTTTTTCAACTGCTACAAAGTCAGTCAGATGCTTGGTCTTAACTGAAACAGCATTGCCCACAGCTGTGCATTCACCGTAGGATGTTACTTTACCATCTTTGATGCAGAGAATGTAAAATGTACCGGATTTGCCGACATTAATAGTTATTGTAACAGCTTTATCAGCAGTAACATCCTGAACAAGATTATTATCTTCATCCTTGACAATGACAGATGCACCCTTGCCGCCTTTAATTGCAGTTTTAAGGGTATCATTAGTTTCGTTGCTCAAATCACTATCTGTAACTGTTTTTTCTTTCACTTCAATAGTAACAGCTTTATTAGCGCCAGCAGTGCCTAAAGTTGCAGCAGGAACTGTTACAGAACCAGTTGCGCTTTCTACCTTAACATCTGCCTTTTTCTCGCCGTCTTTCAATTCGGTTACAAGATCTTTGTCCAAAGTAACAGTGGTGTTCTTCGTTGGTTCTGCACCTTCCGAACCGTCTTTACCGGTGAATACAAGTGTTTTGGTAGTATTTGAACCAGTACCAGATGTTTCAACCTTAACTGGTGCATTCTCACTTGTTTCGGTTTCACTGGTTACCAAATCAGCAATCCCTTTATCCGGTGTTACTGTTGTGGTTTCACCTTCGGTTTTGACCTCTGGCAAAAGAACTACATCAGCGAAATTAACAGTATACGTTACTGCTGCATCACCTTCACCTGTGGCTACGGTAAATTCTTTCTTAGCGTCTGCTGCTCTTTCGCCATCCAGCCATACAGCCATTTCAAAGCTGCCATCATCGCCGAAAGTCATTTCTTTTCCACTTTCAGCACCAGTGCTTTTATTGGTAATTGTAATTACCTGATCTTTTGTGCCCTTAATCTGAATCGGAAGATAATGACCTTTTTGCTCTGCTTCAACAGCAGTATTAAATTCTGTATAATCGGCAATATAATTAGCAGAACCTGTTACTGTAATCTTAGTTGTATCCTGCTTGATTTCAAACTTGCCCATGTCAGCAGGTTTTTTACCAAATATATTGGTATTAGCAGGAACTTCGCCAAAAGTCAAGGCACCTTCAGCAGGTGTATCCTGCGCAACTGTTTCTTGTACATCTTTTCCGGAAGTGATTGCAATTTCTTTTGTGAAAAGCGCAGTACCCAAATCAGCAGTAGGTGCAGCAGTCAAAAGAGAATCAGTCGTAAAGACTTTCAAAGTTGCTTTATTGCCATCTGCTAAACCAGTTGCAGTTGCTTCTGTTTGCTCTTTGCGAGATTCTGGGAGCTGTTCCCACTGCTTATTACGGTTCAAAAAGCTAAACGCATAAGTTTTATGTGAGCCATCTCCTGAAGCAGCACAGCCCCAAACGTCTTCACCAACAGTAACTTGGAACCAAAGATTGGTGCTTGCTGGCACTGCCTCTTTGAAAACCACATACATGGTTTGTCCCATCCAGTCCTTGCCTACTGTACCGCCGCCGGGAAGGGTTGAGTCTGCCGCCAGGGTCTTACCATCTGCATTCCAAACAAAGCCATAACCCGAAACCGCCAAATCATCTGCAGTATTCGCTGCCAATGCAGACATTGGGAACATTGTCATAGCCATGCAAAGAGTCAGCAGCACAGCCATCAGTTTTTTCTTCATGAAAATATCTCCTTGTCATTGTGTTTTTTCATTTTCCTAACAGAATCCTCATCTGGCGGGGTGCGTATGGCATCGCTCTGCTGGCAGCCATGCATGTTCATCAATCCGAAACCGAACAAACTGATTGCCCCACCGCATTGCTGCTGCACAGAGTCCGAATAAGCCATACAAATCAACCCTCCTTTCCTACGCCACCTTTATCAAAAAGTACACTTTTTGATAGTTGATAGTGGCTTGAAAAATCCGGAAAATATCCTATACAAATTGCATAAAATTTTGTGTATATGGTTGCATTCAGGCAAGATTTGTGGTATATTTTTTCTAAGAATCCAACTCTCAAAAAGTGTACCTTTTGAGAGTAAAATTTAGCCTTTTACCCTGTTCTGGATGCGGTATTCCCGTACCCGTCGGTAAAATGTTGCCGGGCTGATGCCACATTTTTGACTTGCCTGTTCAATTGTGATTTGTTTTTGTTCCCATGCAGATACAATATCACCGAAATCCTCCGGTAATTCTGTGGCAGGTCTGCCAAATTGAATGCCCTTTTCTTTTGCTGCCGCAATGCCTTCCGCTTGGCGTTTGCGGATGTTTTCGCGCTCGCTTTGTGCAACAAATGATAGGATTTGTAAAACAAGGTCGGCAATGAAGGTGCCCATCAGGTCTTTGCCATTGCGTGTATCCAACAGCGGCATATCCAAAACACAAATATCAATGCCGATTTCTTTGGTCAAAATGCGCCATTGTATCTGGATTTCTTCATAATTTCGCCCCAAACGGTCAATGCTTAGAATGTATAATAAATCTCCGGCACGCAGGCGCTTTACCATCTTTTTATATTGTGGACGGTTGAAATCTTTGCCGGATTGTTTGTCTATGTAAATATTTGCACGCGGTATTTGTTTGCCAGACAAAGCAATCCGTTGTCTGTCCTCATTTTGATCCGTGCTGGATACTCGGATGTAGCCGTATACGTTTCCTTCCATTTCTGTGTCCTCCGATTTTGTGTAACCGATGTTTATTTATATTGATTTTCACTTTTTTGAACCATAAAAGGGCATGAAGCTGCTGAAAAATCGCAGTTTCATGCCCTTATTTTACTTGAAAAATTCATTTTATGCTTCGCATTTCATTCAGATATGGGTCAAGGGAAAATCGTGCTTCGGTTTCGGTCAGATGGGAGAATAATACTTTTGCTGCATAACAAAGTGCATTGCCATGGATTCGTGTGCGATTTGCGTAAAGTGTTTGCGCTGTGTCGTAAAGAATTTCGCTGTTCAACAGGTGTAGCCGGGAACGGACATATTCCTGTGGATAACAACATTTCCCTATCCGCACTTCCTCCGCATAGAACAGCCAGGTAATAACATTCTCGAATAACGATTGTTCATCCGGTTTCAGATAGTCGAGTTCTGAATTTTCCAGAATCATATCCAGTAACTGCTTGTCCGCTTTTCTTTTTTCGACAGAAATTTCAGTCAGGCTTTCCTCTTTCGACGGACAGACTGACTGAATATCTGTATTTCTCTTTTTTATATTATTCTTATATATATTACTTGTGTGCAAATTTGACAGGTCTAGACATGACATTTCGACAGGTCTTGATGTGCCATCCGGACAGGTCTTGACCTGCGTCTTTGGCAGTTCTGATTCTTCCGGAATTCCTGTTTCAATATTTTCACTTACAGATTCAAGTGTTTCTTCCTCATTTGCAACATCCGAAATTGTAAATCCATCCTGTGAATCTTCCAGACTTTCGGCTGGTGCTTCTTCATCAGACGACACAAAAGGTGCACAGGAATAACTTTGTGATACTTCATGTTCCACTGCTGCAAGATAAATCAAGTTCGCCAACCCGCGACCACGGCGCTGTTCCCAGATCAAGTTTGCTTCCTGCAATTCCGCAAAACAGGCAATCGCCTTTTTGTAGCTGATTTGCATTTCTTCTGCCAGTTCGCCACGTGTAAAAATAATATAAACTTCATTTTCATCATTTACCCAGCCATTCCTCTGTGACAATTGGCAGCGGTTCAGCAGAAAAGTGTATGCAACTTTCGCATGTAGGCTCATGGTTTTATATTTCGGATCTGAAAACAACCAGCGTGGCATCTGCATGTGGTAAAAAGAAACAAAGTTTTCCCGTGTCATCAGTGCAAAAGGTTTCATTATTTTTGTGCTCCCTTCGTGTTGTCAAAATGTTGTTTTTCTACATCATCGGAATACCATATCCCATGATTCTTTTATCATCCAGTTTGTATGAATTGCGGCGAACGCGATTGCTGCTATTGCCCTCGATGGTATGTACCCGTCCGTCCTCGACATACTCCACAAACCCGATATGATTCGCAATGCTGTCCTTATCCCAATCAAACACAATGTACGCGCCAGCAGGCGGCGTAGTCCCTCCGGCATACCATTGATTTTTGTTCTTAAACCAGTTCATAATGTCATTGGAAACAGATAATTTCGGGCAGGCGCCAGATTGAATTAGCCCACATTGTTCAGCACACCAGCTTGTGAACATCGCGCACCATGCACCATTCGGAATGCCAAACCAGGCACCATATTTTGTGTAACCGCCAGGCTGTTCCTGATAGCCGATTTCACCTGCCGTAACAGATAAAATCATTTGCCCACCGACCAGATCGCCGCCAAGCAAACTGTACGAATAATACCTCAAAACGTGTGGTACATACTTTGGATCACCATAAACACGAACACCAAGTTTCGCTTTCTGATTCGCAGAAAATTCCGCGGCATTGGCTTCGGTGTAGCCGCCATATTTGCGCAGTGTCCATGAAATGTAACCTGCACCGTAGTTGTAACCCTGCAAAGCAAGTTTGATATGTTCCAAATCGGATGGATTCTGTACGTTAGCAGCCTTTAAACAATCTGCAAGTTCATGAATCCCGCAATCAATTGAATAAACCGGGTCAGTGATCGCATTTGGTTTATTGGCGAATTTTGTATTGTATCCGCATTCGCTTGCCTGCATCGGATCAAGTCCCTGTCCACCGGATTCCTGCATCATTACAGCTTCTATCAAGCTGATATATTCCGGAATATCATATTTCGCGGCATATTCTGCAATAATTGCCTGATACGCATAAACTTTTTCGCTGATGGGACTTTCTGCGTGTGATGTTGTTCCTTCGCCGCTAAGTACATTCGCTGCCGCGCCGCAAAAACACATAATAATGACCGAAAATATCGCAATCAGACTTGCCGCAAAAAGCAAAGTTCCATCATCATGCGCAGATTTTATGATTTTCTGCACAGCATTTTCTACGGCTTTTTCAACACGTTTTGTGGCTTTCTGACCAGTCTTAACTGCTTGTTGCGATTGCGCCAATTTGCGTCCTGCTTCAGTGGTTTGCCCTATCATCTTGATGTCAGCCTGGACTTCGAAATTATCTCTGGTCTTGATTTTTTGCCGAGGTGAATATGTTATTTTATGTGAATCGAGTCCGGTTTTTTTCGTTGTGCGATGCAGTGTTTTTACAGTGCGTGTTACAGGCTTCAAGGCGCGTTTTAACGGCTTTTCCCTTATGATCTGCGTATCATCCCGGCTGACCTCTGTGGCGGTTTCTGTGGACTTTTGCTGCGACTTTGCTCGTTTGGTTTTGCCCTTGGAAGTCCTGTCCACTTTGCGCATAGCAATTTCAACTTGCTTATTTTGGGGTGAAGATTCTGCCGGAAATGTTGACGGTTCTGGTTCTGCGTCCAACACTTCATGATCTTCTGAAGCAGTTTTATTTTCATTATCAATTGGTAATTCTTCCGCTGTATCTGGCTGTTGTAATGTTGTATTTAAGATTTTTTCCTGCTGTCGTTTTTCCGCTTTTGTTATTGCCAACTGCCGTCCTTGCTCTTGTATCTGAATGTCCTTTTTCACCCTGTCAATATGTTGTTTCTGCGGCGCATTCTGCTGGACATTTTTATTTTGTAAGACGGCATCCGTTTTCACATCCGGAATAATTTCGCAGCAATTTTCTTTTTGATATAGGCTTCTTTTGTCTTAATTTGCGGCTGTCCTGGATGTGCTTCCGGTTCTGTGTCCATAGCAGGATTGATAAATTTTATCTGGCTGCTGTTTGGCTTTTTTCTTTTTGTATAGTTCTCTTTTGTTTTGATACTCATTTGCTTTGCAGGTCCAGTTCTTATTTCTGGTGTATTAAAATCCTGCTCCAGTTGTTCCATATCTATATGTTCTAATGTTGTTTCACCTGGAAAATCTGCAAGCAATTCTATCTGTTCTTTCCCCTCTGTTTTGCGCCCTTTTAACAATACTGCCGCACTATGAACCATCCGCCGGGACACTTCCGCGACAGCATCTTCAAGCTGGTCACCACCATATTCGTCCTGCTGTCCATCCTGTGCTGCATCGCGCAATTGTGTCCGCAATCGCTCCGTTCCATCTTCTAAACCTCGCCGAATGATTTCCTTTGGAATCGCTTTTGCTTTCTCTTTCAGTACAGTTTTTGCTGTTGGTTTTTCTTTGATTTTACTGATAGTTTTCCACCTCCATTCAAATGAAAAAGAGCCGAAATCGACTCTTTTTCTGTCAATTTGCTGTTTCTGATGGTTTTGTTGTCATAAGTTTATACAGTTCTGTATCCCGTGGAAAGTTGTCCGAAAACGGCACAATTGCACTCCCACATTTCAGCAAGCCATGTCCGAAATCAACATTTGTGATATACGAAAGTTGGGTATCCGAAATGTTCAGCAAACGTGCAAGTTCAGCCCGATCTGTCGCTGCCTGATTGAGCATCACCAGAAATTCGCTGTTTGCCAGCATGGTTCTCGCGGTATGTGCCTGCAATAAATCATCTAGGTTTTGGGTAATTCCAGTCGCGCAAGCTCCATATTTACGCACCCTTTTCCACAGTGTAAAAAGGAAATTTGCACTGTATTCATGTTGGAATAAGAGATAGATCTCATCGATATAAATATATGTATTCTTGCCTAATCTTCTATTGCGGATTACCCGGTTGAATACACTGTCCAGCACGACAAGCATCCCCACAGGCAAAAGCTGTTTGCCTAAATCGCGAATATCATAGCACAAGATCCGTGAATTTGTATTGACATTCGTTGGCTTTGCAAAAGTGTTCAAACTGCCCTCTGTAAACAGTTCAATTGCCAGTGCAACATCCCGTGCTTCATTTTCCGGCTGGTGCAGCAGTTCCGCATAAAAGTCCTGCAAAGTTGGCGTTTTGCCCTGGTACATATTGCGGATATATTCGTGGTAAACCTGCGCAGTGCAGCGATCAATGATGGATTTTTCCTTCGCGGACAGCTTTCCGGAACCAATAAGTTGCTCACAAAGGGACAGCAAAAATTCGGATTTCAGCACCACAGGATTTTCGCCATCACCGTAGCCCTGCTCCATATCCAACGCATTGATATGATTCGGCGAAACAGCGGAAATGTTAATTACCTCGCCGCCAAGCCCTTCAATTAGTGGTCGATACTCGCTTTCCGGGTCGATACAGATAATATCATCATTTGTCGCAAGCGCCAGATTTACCATTTCACGTTTTGCTGTAAACGATTTGCCTGAACCAGATACACCCAACACAAAACCGTTGCCGTTTAATAGTTCCCTGCGGTTTGCTAAAATCAGATTCTTGCTGATGACATTTTGTCCATAATAAATGCCGCCCTGATCATGGATTTCCTGCGCCCGGAAGGGCATCAGCACCGCCAGCGCTTCTGTAGTCAATGTGCGAAGTGCGTTAATCCGGCGCAAACCAAATGGCAATGCTGTTACCAAGCCATCTGCCTGCTGCCAGTTAAGGATATTCAATTGACACAAATGCTTCCTAGCAATTGACTGTAACATTTCGGTATCGCTGTCAAGCTGCTGCTTACTGTCTGCAAGGTGAACCAGCGTCACAACTGCAAACATCATACGCTGGTCACGGGTGGTTAAATCATCTAACATTTCCCTTGTTTCCTTGCGCTGCTGTTCCAAATCATATGGTACAACAGCAGAGAAATTGTTGTTTGCATTCTGCCGTCTTTGCCAATTCGTGACGTTGGTTTCCACACCTAACAAGCGGTTTTGCATCTCCCGAACGGCTTCATCTGTCGGTGCGGGAATCACATCAATGGACAACATCAGGTTCTGACTGAGTTCCGTTAATTCCGCAATCATTGAATCCTTGATGTAACTTGCATACTCCTTCAGGAACAACACCCGACCAAATTTCTTTCCCATGATAAAGTAATCCTTCTTGAACTCAAAACTGTCTGGACAGATAGAATCTTTGAAAGAATATCCGCCTTTCATACTTCTCTGCAAGTTAAACTGAAAGTCGGTTTCTTCACCCGGACGATAGAAATCATGCAGGATTTGCAGACGTTCATTGGCATTCAGTTCCTCACTATGTGAATCCAAATGCGACAACCTGGTGCTGATATCGTTCGTAATCCGGCTGAAAAATGTCCTTGCTTCATCGATATTTTTCCGATGAACTGACACTGTGATATACCGTTCCTGCACCACACTGTTGGAAGTTCCGCTGACCTTCTCAACCAGCATTTTGTTGTATTCCTTCCGATACAAATCTAACTTGTCATCCTGTGTTGGCAGCAGGATTGTCTTTTCAAAATCCTGACGGTTCATGCGTTTGTTATGAATTGTAAGTTTGGTTGATGCCCCAGTATCAAGTGCATTCAAAAGTTCCGAATAGCCGAGAAACATCTCGGTTTTGTCCTCTTTTGAAGCTGTTGCATAGTTAATATCCGAAAAGCGGATACTTTTCGAGAACTTATTGCCAAACTGGAAAATTCCATCCGACCAGATACGTCGGATTGGGATGCAGTCTTGCACCGATTTCGGTACAGAAAAGCGCTCTTTATCTTGTTTTAGTGCCATTTGCAGTGTTTTAATCAACTTTTAGAGCCTCCTTCATTGATGAATTTTCTAACATTTTTACATACAGGTTTTCTGAACGAAATACCAGTTTCTTTGGGTACAGTAGCTCCGATTTAATCAGTGCCCAGACAAAATTTTCAGCAGTCATTCCGTTGTATTGGAAGAAGCCACACAGCGCAAACGGGAACGCTGCCAGCACACATACCCAGCCGACTTCCACATCGCCAAAGAGGAAATGCAGGGCAAAATATGTACCTGCCGCAGCGAATATTGCAAGCAAAGAGAAGATAAATTGCCGTAAATTCAAACCGAAAAATAACCCTTCCTGATAATTCCGCACCTCTTTATTGATTCGTACTTCCAATGTTTTTACCTCCAGAATATTTTCTTATGTGACTTTATAGTAGTCAAAATGTTGTTTATCCAAGCCCCATTAAATCTTTCACAATCCGGTCGCTCATCTTGATAGATCCAACTAAAACCAGCATATTGAACACCAATTCCGCTACATAATTCCATACAATTGTTGCCGCAGCCAGTGTGTCGTCTGCAATCGCAGGCGGACTGGATGCGAACTGTGAAAAAATTACACATGCCAGCACGATAATACAACCTTCCAGACAAATTGCGGCGTAGGTTTTCAGGAAGGCAATGCCAATGCTGCTGGACGGTTGTCCGGCAAATGTAGACAACGGAATCGGCGCAATTGCTGTCGCAAAATAGAGTTTGAAAAATCTGCTGTACACCGTCAGGATCATCACCAGCGATAATACCCAGATGAACAAAGAACCCAATAAAGTAACTGCCCAAAGCGGAATCGATTCCAGAAATCCTACATCTTTTATCACATCTGCTATCTTATCCGGCAGGGTTGCTGCAGCCATTGCAGTCAGTCCGGAAGCATCCATGATTGTGCTAACTGCACCCTGCACAATGTTAAATATTGCAGTCATGAAATCCAGTCCCCAAGTGACTGCAGCCTGTGCCAAAACAAAACGGATAAAGCATTTGAGTGCCAGTTCTGGCTTCTTGATTTCGGTAAAACTGCCGCAGGTTTTGACAATACCCATGACGAAAAACAACACCAACAAGGCATAGCCAATTGCCTTTAATGCGCCGTTAATATTTAGGATAACTGCCCATATACCGCCACCTTTGAAGTTCTCCGGGCTTGTGCTGATGAGTGACCAGATTTCAGTTAATTTGTTGTTCCAGGTTTGCAGTGCGGAATTGAGATTGTCAATAACCCAGTTCCCACTTCCCATAATTTTCACCTCATTTCAGGGAATCAGACAGGGGGAAAACTTCCTGATTTCCCCCTGCATTTCTTTGTTTTCAGCCACCAGTAATTAAGGTCAGGATTTCCTTTGTAAACACGATAATAATGCCGCCTGCAACAGTCAGCATCCCATTTGCACGTTGGCTTGGATCATGGCTTTTCAGCGATAATCCAACCTGTAAAATCCCAAAACCAAGCAAAATCAAACCGATTGCACGGATCAGTGAGAAAATAAATTCGGACAGTTTATTGATTACTTCCAATGGGTCATCCACTGCAAAAGCTGGGATGACAGTCATAGTCAGCACTGCCGCGATGCAGGATGCAAATGCAATCCCCTTCCGCAAATACTGTTCCGATTTGTCATTCAGATTGTGTTTCAAGTTGTATCTCCTCCATTTCTTTTCTTGTTTCGGTGACCAGAAATGCTCTGTCCTGAAACAGTCTTTTTGTTGTTTTCTTTTTGTGGAAATATGGCGCTCCGCCACCATCCACTGTGTAACACACTGCTGGATGTTTCATCAAATCATACTTTAAATCTATCACAGGTTTTGCCCCGCGAATAAGCAAAATCGCATAGCGGTTATCAAGCTGCCGCACTTCATCCGGCGTCAGCAGTTCACGTCCGCTGGTCTGCATATTTGTTGAGTATGAGCCAGATTTTCCTTTGGTTTGTCCATGTGTTTTTGTTTGAATCGTTGACTTACCGAGAGCTTCAGAAAAGTATTTATGCGTGCTCGCCTCATTGCCGCCAAGATATAAAATTGTATCCGAATTACCCGGAATCGTTTCCCACGAATCTTTGTACAATTCTTTGATTTGCGCCATATTTTGAATGATTGTACTTGCCGAAATGTTGCGCGAACGCATGGTTGCAAGTTCCCTTGTAAACCCCGGTAGCGGCATTGCAGCAAATTCATCCAGGATGAAATGAACATGGTGCGGCAATGCGCCATGGTGAATCTGATCAGCACTGTAATAAAGCGCCTGGAAAGCCTGTGCATAAAGCAAGCTGACGATGAAGTTATAAGTGTTATCGTTGTCTGGAATTACAGCATACAATGCACATTTCGTTTCACCCAATGTGTACAAGTCCATGTCATCATGTTCTGTGATTTTTTGTATTTGCGGCAGATTGAACGGCGCAAGCCGCACCGCTGCCGACACTAGGATTGATTTCGCGGTTTTACCCGCTGCCAGTTTGAATACCTTATATTGTCTTACTGCCACACTGGTTGGATTTTCGTCCTTAATTGCCGCAAAAAGCATATCTAAAGGCGAAATATGTTCCTCATCATCCTCTTTTACGTCCGCATATTCCAGCACACGCAGTACCATAGAGAAGTTTTGCTCATATGCTGGTGCTTCCTGAAAAAGCATCAAAATGATGGCTTGCAGCAGCGCAGTTTCCGCTTTTACCCAAAACGGATCACTTTCATGACTGTTTTTCGGTGTTGTCGCCTGAATCAAATTGTTGACCAGACGTAGGGCATCTTTCTCATCCTGCAAATACCGGAAAGGATTGTATGAATCTGATTGTTCTAAATTTACCAGATTCAGCACACGAATATCATATCCCTGACTTTTCAGCCAGCCTCCGGTCGCAGTCAATACTTCCATTTTGGGATCTGTAATCACATAATTTGTATTTGCTTCGAGGATATTGGGCTTCACATAACCGCGTGTTTTGGCTGCGCCTGAACCGCCAATCACCAACACATTCAATGATCGCCGATGTTTATGTGTATCCAACCCAAGTCGTACATTTTTCGTCAGCAATTTGTTCTGCTTTTGTGCGAAAATTTTGTTGACTTGCTGTGGCGAACCCCACGATGCGGAGCCGTGTTCTTCCCCATCGCGGGTGCGCCCAATCTGGTCGGCATACAGCGATAATCCCAAGATATAGAGTCCAGTGCAGGCTAAAATACACAAAATGCTGTTCTCTGTCCATCGAATTTGTAAAGGATGTTCCAATGCAGCAGTCAGGTTTTCAATAATTTCCGACAGGCTTCCACCAAGTGACTGTGCCAATAATAGTGCCATCCAGACCACTGGGATATACAAAAACAGGCGGACTCCTAGCCCGCCTGTGAAAGATTGTTTCAGCTTTATCACCTCCATATTTTGTAGTTTGTTTTATGTTTTTCATCTCGTTTTCGATTTCGTCCTGTTTCTGACTTTACTTTTGTCGCGTGAGTGTAAATGTTGTTTTTCTGCTTTTGCACGATAATCTCGCAAACATTTTTCAATGGATGGACGTTCATTCATCGTCATCGTAGAATCCATCCGATCCTTGGATTGAAAACCCAATTTGTTCTCGATATCTTGCCAGCCGGGTCTGGACTGAGAATCTTTTTTTTGAACATCTTCCTTTGGCTGCTGTTCCGGTGGCTTTTCCGCTTCCTGCGGATGTTCCTGTTCAGGCACAATGATTCTTGTCGTTTCTGGCATAATATCTTCATCTTTTTCTGCTTTTTCCGGCGTTTTTTCGTATCTTTGAAACAGATTTCGCAATCTTCGCAGTGGATTTTCCCGTGATTCTCTGGAAGGCATATCCTGCATCCGCTGAAAAACCATGTTAGCCCGTTCCAACTCTGCTGCTGGCAAAACAACATCAACAACTTGTCCGGTATTGTCCTTATTTTTGATTGCAGAAAACAGGATTCTTTGCTTTTTCGCGAGTTTTTCGAACTTTTTGTAGTCCTCCGGCGATAATGTAATTACGCGCAGATCCCGTGTTTCCTGTAACATCTTGCGCATATTCACTTTCCCGGAAAGTGTCCTATGGTTTTTCATCAGTGCCATAGTTAGTGCCAGCATATTTTTCAGCGCCGAACCTGTCAAGCGAATGGCAACTTCCCCACCGGATAACATCATTTTTACCATCTGGTCAGCGGCTTCGCCGCCTCCTGCGTTCATCTCTGCTCACCTCCAAATTTTCAGTTTTTTGTATGTCGCTTTTGATTTGCGGTGCTTCAATCTCAATCTTTTTGCACAGTTCCAACTTATGCCGAAGCTGCTGGATTTCCCGATTGATTTCTGCAAGCTGATTGTAAATCTCCACTTTTTCAGCAGTGATTTGTGCTATTGATATGCCACAATTATCCAACATTTTCACTGAATTTTCATATCGTGAAAATCCATCTTCCATTCCGGATAAGCCTTTTTCATGCAATTCTTTTACAGAACACAATGCTTCTACATCCGCCAGGGCATCATATAATTTCCTGCGTTTTTTCTTTCGCACATTTAGAATTGTCCGCTGTTTTATCAGCACATTTAATGCTTTTTCTGTGCTGTTTTGAAATGTTGCAATGTCCTCTGAAGTCGCAATATTATTCTCCCGCAAAAATTCAAACCTGGCTTTATACTGCTCGAAATCCATTGCAGCTTTTCGCATTTGTGATGTCAATTTGGGTGGATATTCATGCTTTTGGATCTTGCCTAAAATGTACAAATAATGCACATATAATGCCATCAAGCCTTTGCATTTTGGATGTTTTTGATACCTTTTATATGCTGTTTTCTTTTTGATGGCAGGCTGCAGTCCAGCTTCAATTTGTTCCAAATTTCCGTGAATTGCAGCGCGGATACCTTCTTCTGTGAACATGGGATTCCGTCTGCCTGGACGCATGAAATGCTGCTGTCCATGCAGCTTAAAACCAGGGATTTTACCATGACTGATTTCATACCCTTTATGCTCCATCAACATGAAGAAATGTCCCAGATCATTGGCATCCTGAATCGCAGTTTTCAAATCTTCTTCCAGCATGGAACGGAAAGTTTGTTGTCCTTTAGACTGCCGCAGCCATTCTGCATAGTTTAGTTTGACTGAACATTTTAACTGTTCCGGTACAGAAAGTCCATATTCCCTGCACAGTTTATCTGATGCTGCACGGATTCCCTGATAATAACTTTTCACATTGCTGTGAAACTTTTTCCCTGTTTCAAGATTCACCGCGTTAAATATCAGATGCGAATGGATATGATCCCGGTCGATATGTGTACCAATCACAACTTCAAATCCTGACAAATATTCTTCTGCAAATCTTTTTGCAACTTCTAAGGCGATTTCCGGTGTGATTTCACCCGGCTTGAACGACTGAATAATGTGATAGTATTGCACACCGTCAGATTTTTCAGCAAACCTTGCTTTGGTATCCAATATTTGCTGGACTTCATGCCCCGGCTCGCAATTTAGTGTTGCTGTAAGTGTCCTGTTATCAGTCTTTTTTTCATTGAGAATATATGCGACCGCGGTTTGTATGCTGCCCTTCCCTGCAATAATTTTTGTAATCGCCATTATTTTTTTGCAATCTGATACATGAGTTCATAAACCTGCGCTAAAAGTTGAATTGCATAATCCGCTTCCTTTTCCCTGGCAATCCCGGCGTTCATTTTTCGCGCAATCTGATTGATGTTATTGCCGATTTTATGCACCTCTGTCCGCAAATCTTTCAGTTCTTTTGTTGGAAGCGCTTTGACTTCTTTGCCTGAAATCAAACGGCGTAAATATGCTGTTTTAGTCAGTCCACACTGCTTTGCATCACTGCATAATTTCTCCTTTTCAGCTTGTGAAAGCCGCAGGCAGATTTCATATTTTTCGGTTTGAATCACACTCCTTTCGAATTTCCCGCCATCGGCGGCATAGGGGACTGGGGCATCGCCCCTGCAAGCACGCAAAAGATATCTTTGCGTTATGCTTGCGGTCGTTTACCGCTGGCGGTGAACGGTTTTTTATCCTTTCAAAGTATTTCTTTTTGAATGTTTTCTTGATAAATTCACTTCCTATCTCCCCTTTTCGGTTCGAAAATGGGCATAAATGTTGGGCGCCTACATAGGCGCCCAGTTTTCTGAAATATTCGCAAAATCGCTGGATTTTCGTAAATGTAGGCGCCTATATAGGCGCCCACTTTTTCAGGCTTTTTCTGTTAGTGTTTTCAAAATACGTTCCTTTGCTAAGGCTGCATAGGTATCTGTAACTTCAATTCCAGTCGCATGATACCCCTCCAAAATTGCCGCAAGTACAGTTGTGCCGGAACCTGCAAATGGATCAAGAATATGTCCGCCAGGTTCAGTGATTTTTACGATATCACGCATTAGTTGAAGCGGTTTTTCTGTTAAGTGAATCCTGTTCTGCGGGTTGCCATACTTGAACACGCCGGGCAAACATGGAACCGGGCGTGAAATCGGCATATTTCCATTTGACCCCCAGACAATATATTCTGCCTGCTGGCGGAAACGACCTTTTTGTGGACGGCTGTTGCCTTTATCCCAGACTGCCGTGCCGCGCCAAATCCAGCCTGCCCATTGCAGTGCATCGCTGGCTGCCGGAAGCTGCCGCCAATCAATGAACATACAAACTGGTGCGCCGGGCTTGCAAATTCGGCGGGCATCGCTGAGCCATTCTGCTGCCCAACGTGTCCAGGAACGCTGATCTTTCGCATCACCTTCAAAAGGCGGCGGGGCATTCTCACCCATGCTGGAATATTTTTGAGCAGTCGATTTGTTCTTTTCTGCTTGCGTCCGACCGCCAGACGCATATGGTGGATCGGTGATAATCGCATCAAATGTGCCGGGTGAAAAACAGCCCAGCAGCTTGAGTGCGTCACCATGAATAATTTCCCATGTTGGATTATCGTTCACAGGCTTTGCTCCCTTCTTTTTGTTATTCTAAACGATTTGTTTCTGTCATCCAGCAGGCTTTCCATAACTGATTTGTATGTTTGGTCTGCTCCCAGGGCATTTCATCATGCGTAAAATGCCCATAATTGCACGCAGCAGCATAAATCGGATAAGATAGATTTAACAGATTGATGATTCCTGCTGGTGTCAGATCAAAGACTTTTGGGATGATTTCTTCCAGGATTTTATCATCATATTTCCCAGTATTATGGGTATCGACTGTAACTGCAATTGGGTCTGCTTTTCCACTTGCATAGGCAAGACTGGTGGTACATTCCTCGGCAAGTCCAGCAGTCACAATGTTTTTTGCGATATACCGTGCCATATATGTGCCGCTGCGGTCAATCTTAGTTGCACCCTTACCAGACAAAGCTCCTCCGCCATGCGGCGCAAGTCCGCCGTATGTGTCTACCATCAATTTTCTTCCTGTCAACCCGGTGTCGGCTTCAAATCCACCCTGCACGAACCTTCCGGATGGATTGATGTAAATTTCGGTTTCACGGTCTGGCGGGAAAATTTGCAGGGCTGGACGAACCACAAGCTGCATCAATCTTGTTTTCAGTCTGTCCAAACTTGCACTAGCTTCATGTTGGGCAGACAGCACAACTGCGGCAATCCGTTTTGGAGCACCATTTTCATATTCTACGGACACCTGTGATTTTCCATCCAGCTTCAATTCTGGGATTGTTCCCATTCGCCGCGCATAGGTCAGCATACGGGTCAGACGATGTGCAAGAAGAACAGGCAATGGAAGATAAAGGTCAGTTTCATCGCAGGCATAACCATATACAATCCCTTGGTCCCCCGCGCCGAGCAGTGAATTTTTATTCACTGCATTCATAATATCCGGACTTTGCTCATGCGTCAAAACTTCAATCTCATAGTCAGAACCATACCCCGCTTTCCAAACAGTCCGACACACAATCGAGGGGATATCTGGCATTTTATTTACTGTAATTTCACCTGCAACTGTGATTTTTCCGGCAGTTGCCATCACTTCACAGGCAACACGCGCATTCGGATCATTGCGCAGACAAGCATCCAAAACAGCATCCGCGATGCTGTCGCAAAGTTTGTCCGGATGCCCTTCTGTAACAGATTCTGCCGTCTTAATTGTTTTATTTTTCATCTGATCCCTCCAATTCTTTTGTTTTATCTTTCGTGATTATTTCGTTTTTTCTTTTTTGACTTTTCTGTTTTAGGCAATGGTTTTCCACTTTCCATGGCTTTCACTTCTTCCTGTGTGCGCTGCAAAGCACGTCCTAAAGCAGCTACAGGAAGTCTATTCTGCCGAAAACCTTCCTTGATTCCTTCATAATAATAGTAAGATGGCATTGTTGGATTTTTGCTGTATTCTTCTGTCATCACATAAGCCATAACAGCTAGCTTATTCCCTTGTTTATCCCATACAGACACTTGCTTCTTTGTATATAAACGCGGATATCCTTCATAAATATCCAAAGACGCTTCACATCTTTCTGTGATATTCCAAAGCAATCCATAAACTTTCGCACCGCGTTTTGGTGCGATTGTTGCGACACCTGCGCCCCGTGAATTGCCACGAAATTGCAGTTCATAGCCGTTTAACACAACTGCACCCAGCGGTTCTGCATTGGGACAACGTTGCGCCATCTGGTCAAGATTGATATTACTTCCATATGCAAAATACAAATTTTCCGGCATTTTTAGTCCTCCAGCAGTTCCAGCGCGCCAACTTTCGCAAGCTGCATGATCATACATTTTGCACGCTGTTCCGTGCTGCCTTGCGGCAAATCACAAGGCAAATCGGTCATTCTTGTGAAGTTTTCCTGCAAAAAGTGCAGGTAATTCTCCACATTGGCAAATTCACCCAGGTCAAATGACTGTGCTCAAAACTGCTTCATAATTTCTGTTGCAGTCCCTTTATACACTATTTTTTCTACTTTTATCTTCATTTTATCGCTCACTTTCTCTTGATTTTTTCTTCTTTTTGGCTGATGGATATTGATCTTTATCATATCGCCATGCCCGATCGCCTTCTAAATTCGCCAGTAAATGGTTTCTAGTGTTCTTGAATTCTACACCATTTAATCCCATCCGCACCAGCCATGTCCGGAATGTGAATAGTTCATTTTCACTTTGGGTTTTGCGCATCACTGTGCTGCGCTGGGCAATTGCCTGGGCAGAAATCGCAAGACACAGATTGACATATGCCGCGGCACGTCCGGCGTGCAGGGTTGAGTTAAAACATCGCCATTCCACTGTGCCACGATAAAATACAGAATGTAAATTCAAAGCGTGATATCGCGTCCAGTTATAATGATCAGCACTTCCATCTAACCCTTCATACCACACTTTTTCAAGCTGGGTCAGGTTCTGTGTTTCATCATTAGAAAGTTTTCTTGCCTGCCGAAGCATAGGTTCACGCACTTTTTTGCACCAGCGTTCTGCACGTCTTTCATCAACTTTTAACGCCTTAAACAGGATATCTTCCTTAGAAAACATAATTCCGAGAAGATTTTTCAGGCTTTGACGATTATGATTTGAAGCATCTATATGGACATGAAGCCCGCAGGAATTGTTCACTTTTGCGCCAGCTTTCCGGACACGCCGCACACATTCCTGAAATTTTGGTAGTTCCTCATAGGTAAGTTTTGGTGTAACCATTTCCACACGGTATAATGGGGAATCTGTAGGCATATCCCCCATATCCGTCCTTCGTTCGCCGCGAATGCTGCTGTCGCTCATTAGCTTCCAATCCTTCCCTTCTGGATCGGTGACCTCCCAGGTATCGTAAATACCTCTTGTATGTTCTTCTTCCGTTCCAAAATATTCGGCAAGCGCCCGCGCCGCCTGTTCCCGTGTGATTCCAGTCATTTCAACTTCCACACCGAAGCATTGGTCTTTAATTCCAACCATCAGATATCGCCCCGTTTCAGCTTTTCATCCATTTTTGCGTAACAACATTTGATGGGTTTTATAAATCGAATCAGATTTTATACGCCTCCCTTCTTTTCACAATGAAAGCAGAAAGTCGAGGACATCCGCTTCGATATCCTCGACCTGCTTTTCTTCTTTTTCTGTTTGAATTGTTGCGCTTTTCAATTCATTTTGGATTGTTTCCTGTATTTTATCTAACATTTCCTGTTGATTTTTATATCCGCAAATCATTTCACATACTGCATCGGTGCGTTTTCTTTCTGGAAATTCACATATGATTCTCCATGCCTTTCGATGCTGTGGATTTAACAGTGAAAATGTTAGATTAAACCGTGCTCGATTATTCATTTTTTGTACTGTTCCGCAACACTTGTGCCGCAAGATGTTCATAGCCTTTTGCATTCAGGCACACATCATCGAGGATAAAAACACGGCACGCAGCATCAGCAAATGGAACGTGGCGCTTGATCAGCGCCGCGCCCCCTCCCAGAAAAATTACAGGCATTGCTCGGATATCCAATCCGCTTTCGGTCATAGCTGCAAGCAAATTTTGTATGTACAAATCCGCTTCCCTGCAAATAAGTTCCTTTGCCTGCTCTGCGATATTACTGACACCACCATGTAAAACATTCTCAATTTGTGCCGCAGTCATAGATAACCCCAACGTCCGGCGAAGTTGCTCAGCGATTTCATCCAGACAACGGATAACGCCCAGTTCCAGACTTCGACAAGTTGCTGCATTCGGAATCCTGTTGTCCAAACGCATCAAATCCACCGTCCAGCCGCCGACATCCGCAACAATTACGGATGGTTCGTCCAGCACTCCGGTTTGTGTGAGCACTGCTGAATATCCCTGCGGAAACATCATAACATCAGCAATTGAAACACAATATTCTGCATTTTCAAAGCGGAAATTCGCAGGTTTTCTGTCCCGAATCAGATATTCCTGAAACTTTTTCTTATCTCTGCCGAAGCTGGTCAGCGGAAGCCCGGCAGCAAGAAGAACCGTAACAGTCCGTTCCATTTTGCGGAACTCAATTTCCTTTGCAATTGCCGCCAGAGTCAACAAAAAGTAATCATCAGCTACAGTTTTGTCTTTTTGTAAAGGCTGCCGTCCAGTGCCTGTCACATAATACTTTCCATCGTACTCAAGCACATTTTGTGTCGTATATGGTTCATATTCGTACTGAATAAGTCCTGTTGGGAAGGAAAAGTGTGCAGTTTTCATTGCGGCATAACCATGGTCAATACCAATCAGGACAGGTTCGCTCATGCTTTACGCCCTTTCTTTTTTGAAGAAAATCGCCTTAAAAACGCTTGCCTGCCTTGCACCTTTTGTGCGGATTCATCCAACGAATCCATGCTGCTTTTGAGTTTATGCTGGATAGCAGACAGTTTCTTTTGATCATTACAACAGTCAATAATGATATATTCATTACCAACTGCTAACAGTTCACGTTGCCCTTTTTCATCACGAATCCCGGCAATCAGACGTTGCCCAAGACGTTTGCGGTAGCTGTCCTGCAAGGCATCCATATCCCCTGAAACATCATATTTCTTCAGAATTTCAGCGATTTCATCCGAAATAATGCTCATTTGAGTCGAAAGGATATCCATAATTTCATCAACTGCATGATTAGGTATCACTCAAATTCCTCCAATCTTTAGGCAAAATCTTTTGCTCAATAATATCAGCAATGGCTGCAAATGTCTTGGAAAGATCGCGGCTTTCTTCAATGCAGTAAGCCATTTCTTTCAGTGTCATACGGGTACAGGTTGTCCAAATCCGAACATTTTCTTCTGTTGGATCAATTTGAACCGCAAATTCACACGCTTTACAGAACAATTTCGCAATTTTACTCCGGCGAGTGATTTCGTCATTCTGCGCTTTTAACTCTTTTTGCGCTTTTGCGTACTCTACAGCATCAATTGCTGCCTGTTCCCGTTCTTCTTCAGGCAATTCCTGAATTTCTTTGGTGATTTTATAACCCTGGTTGATGGATAATTCTTTCTTGTCAAGCGCATCTTTGACGGCTTGAGGCGCATATTCACCGATTTGCATGATTTTCCCCATTGTGCGTTCACCAATACCAACCGAATCCGCCAGTTCTTTGCGGGTATCGACTGCAGTTTGCACTTCCGGCAATGTTGCCAAAGGTGCACTTTCATACTGATTTCCATGATATTCTTGTTGTTTTGCCTTGGCACGTGCTTCCACTTCAGGCTTGAGTTTCAATGCAATTTTACCCAGCTCCCACTTTTCCAAATTGCGGCGGCTTTTCTGGGTATCAAGCGCCCACTGTTTTGCTTCCAGCAGATCATCAAAGTGGAACACCATCATTTTGTACGGAATACCATGCTTTTCGCACATATTCTGGCGGTTATGACCATCAATAATGACCATATCCTCATTTATAATGATTGGTGTATAGCACCCATTCTGTTGGATATCTGCTTCCAAAATGGAAAGCTGCTCCTCGCTCAAAGGTGGGAGCAGCTCTGCCATTTCCGGAAGAATTACAGGCTTGCGGTCTGCACTGCTGTATTCAATTCCGGTATTTTTTATGCGTTTTGTACCTCCATTTCTTCTGTTTTCTGGTTGTTTTCAGTCTTTTCTTTGGCTTTTTTCGGTGAAATGAATTCCACTTCGCTGGCTTTCAGCAGAAAACCTGGCTGATGGTCTGGATCTTCTGCAAATGTAATGGTTTCAAAATCGCCAACTGCCGCAATTTTGCAGCCTTTATAGCAATACTGCTTGCAGATTTCTGCCAGCTTGCCACGTACTTTGACTGAAATAAAATCAGTCATTTTGTTGCCATCACGGTCTTTGTAGCGGCGTTCTACTGCAAGCCGCAGGATCGCATATGGCTTATTTGCAGACTCTTTCATCTTGAGTTCCACATCGTTTGTGATATTCCCGATTGCAATCATTTTTAACATGATTTTCACTCCTCTTATTGTTATTTGTAATGAAATATAGGGGTTCTTGCAAAGCGAGAACCCCCATGTTTTCCTCAATGATTCCAGGTTTCTGTGTTGTCCTTTAAGTTTGCTGTATGACCATTCGCGGCTTCCATCATATCGAAATACGCCCAGTAGCGGTTGGATGTCAAATCAGTGAAAGTGTTAAGTTTGCGAAGGTTAGATGTGATGTAATCTTCGTCTGCTTCACGGTCAAGGAGATTGTTCATCAGTGTGACAACCTCGGCACGGGTAATCTTATTTTCTGCCCGGAACGAACCATCATCGTAACCGACAACCCAGCCGAACTTCCCAGCATCGTTGATATAACGTGATGCCCAGTTGCCTGCGGACACATCTTTGAATCCTGCATAATTCTGCATGATTTCAGCATTGCCATCACCATAAGCCTCAAAGAATTTCACTGCCATGGTGGTAAATTCAGCACGTGAAATTGTTTCATTTGGACGGAAAGTACCGTCATTATAGCCTGTTACGATGCCGAAACTGGACAAATATCGTACATCACCCGCATACCAGGCATCTGCTGGAATATCACTGAATTTGTTGGTTTTTGTGTTTGCAATGTGTGTACCATTCTTCTCAGAAAGCAGACGGGAAAATACTGCGGCTGCTTCAGAACGAAACATATTATCATTGGGTTTTACCGTGCCATCTGGGTAACCGTAAATATAAACGCCATGCCGAACAGTTTCAATTTCACCCGGAAGAGTCAATGTACCATTGTTATCTGTCTTGCCATCACCTTTGTTTCCAAGATCATCTTTTACAGTGATATTGTTATCTGGTTGTGGTTTCTTATTGTTGTCCGTAACAATGATTGTCACAGGATGTTTCTCATCCATATTTGTCCCATCAGGTAAAGTAACAAGGATTTTGCCGTCCTTAATTGTTACAACTGCACCTTCAATTGGACGTCCAGTATTCGGGTCAATCACCTGCACAGTCAACGTGAATTTATCATTATTTTCATCTGTTCCGCCGATTGTTGCATTGCCATTTCCATTAGTCGAGCCTGCGGTTGTTGGTACAATCATCTGCCCATTTGCATTGGTTTTCCCGGCAGCATAATTGTTGTTTTGGTCGCTTACTGCAATAAACAGATTTGGAACTGCAGAATTATCTTTGACCATCTGGACAGTCACTGTTGTCTGGTCATTGTAGTCCAGCAATCTGCCATCTGGCAGGCGAATACTCATCGTACCATTTGCATGAAGCAAGACTGCCGCACCAGCAATTGCAGCTTGAGTGTCAGTATCTGTCACAATCACAAGATATCCACCGACGATTGCTTTTCCAAATTCATCAGTTACTGCCTGCGCATAAATCTTTTCGATGACGGTTGTTTCCAGCATTTTTTTGCAGGTTTCGCATTCCTTATGTTTACTGCCCTCGCTGTTAAGTGTTGGTTCTTTATCGATGATCCAGTCACTGGATTTATGCCCAGTCGCTTCAACATAATCACTCTTGTAAGTGTCATCGCATCGTGTGCAAGAATATGTTGTGTATCCCATTTCCGTACAAGTCGGCGGTGTCACAACAGTTTTATAATCATGTCCGAGAGCATTTTCAAGTACAGCGTTGCATTTTTCACAAAGTTGAGGTTCCGTGCAAGTCGCTTCCTTACCAGGCGTATGCCCTTCTTTGGATTCTGCTTCCAACCGATGTTTGTCGCAACGTGTGCAGCGATATTCTGTCATGCCTGCACTGTTGCAAGTCGAGTTCACAATATGTGTACCTGCATCCCAATCATGCCCAAGAGGGTCAGTATACTCGGTTACATATTCATCACCGCAGCGGTCGCAAGTGTATGTTGTGTACCCTTTTTCTGTGCAGGTCGGATCAGTCACTTTTGCAATATGATTGTGCCCAAGTTGCTTTGTATAATCACTTTTGTAGGAAATTTTGCAGTTTTCACAGGTATATGTGATGAATCCCATTTCGGTACAAGTAGCTTCTGTTACATCTTTTTTGAAGTTATGCCCGGTTGCGTCTGCCAAAACAGCACCACATTTTGTGCAAAGTTGGGGTTTTGTACAAGATGCAGCTTCTCCCGGAGTGTGACCTTCCGCAGCATTCCCTTCAATCCGCTTTGCACCACAACGTGTACATTTGAACTCGGTCACGCCTGCACCATTGCAAGTGGAGTTGCTGACAACAGTGCCTTTATCCCAATGATGGTCAAGCGCGTTGGTATAATCTGTGACAAAACTGGAACCGCATTTTTCACACAAATGTGTCGTATGCCCGCCAGATTCACACGTTGCCGGAGTCGCTCTTGTTTTGTAACTATGATCCAGTGCTGCTGTGATATCTGTGATATTGCGTTCGCCGCAGATTTCACATTCTTTTACTGTGTATCCAGCACCAGTGCAAGTTGCTTTTACAGAATGTGTCGCCCATTTATGTTCACCTTTTGGCGTGTTGGTGGTTTTTACCTCGCCGCAGCGGGAGCAAATTTCGATTTCCTTGCCATCGGTTTCGCAGGTTGCTTCCCGCATCTGCACCCGCTGCCAAGCATGGTCAAGGGCGTTCACATAATTGCATTTTTCGATTTTTCCGCAGTCTTTACAGATAAAACGATCATATCCAAGCTCTTTGCAGGTCGCTTTTGTGCTGTCCAGTTGGATATATCTGTGTTCACCGTTATTGCAATTTGTATCTTTTTTGCAGCCGCAATTACTCCCGCCACAACTTGGATCTTGACAACCACAATCTGGTGTGCCGCATCCGCAGGAACAGGAACCGTCTGGATTGGTCGCGCCATCTTTGCGCAGCATGACATAAGCGACACCATTTTCAACCATTTCTGTGCCATTGCAAGTGTATGTGATTTGGTAATAAACAGGGTACTCGCCTGCTTCTGTGTAATTTGGCGCAGTGGCGAGCGTACAGCTATCTGCGCTGTTGCCGTAACGGATTTCGGTATGTACATCAGAATCCGACAAATCTGTAACTGTTACAGTATGTGGCTGACCATCTGCAATGCCATAATAATTCGCAACAACAGATTTTGCTGTCACAAAATCATTGCGTTCATAATCACACATCCTGCAGGATTCATTCAACACAAAACGTTGATTGCTCAACTGTGATGTCACTTTTTTCTCCAAATCGTGGCGTTCCAGCTCAGACAATTCCGTCTTATGTGTCCCGTAGCAGAACCCACAATAGTCGCCAGTTTCGGTCTTTTTCGTGTGATATTTGCTGTCTGCATATTCATAAGTGACTTTTTCCGGCAGTTCCTGCATGAATGCCGCCGCGCAGTCATAAACCCAATATACATTTTTGCCGTAGCCATAATCTGTTTCCTTATTCATATTGGAGTTGACTGTACCACACGCATCACACACAGCTTTTGCCCAATGATGCCCGGTATAATACCCACCTTTTTTCGGGATTCCAGCATCAACATTGCCTTTGCTTGTACCGGAATACATTGTGCCATCCGAATAACGAACATTGCGGCTCAGCGCACTTTCGCCCGTCCGCGAATATTCTGGCGTGCGGAAACAGGTAAACATAGTTTCGCGCAGACATTCGCCGCACGCCATAGTTTCATGTGTCACAATGGCATTACCATCCAGCTCATTCATGCGGCTGGCAGATTCAAGCCAATGTTCTGCCGGGTCGTGATAGCTGTTTTGCTGGGCAGCAAATGCTGTGCTGCCGCAGCTTGCAAGCATACTGACTGTCAGAATCGCAGACAGTACACGATATAAATTTTGTTTCAGTTTGTTCAAATAAATTTCTCCTTTGATATTTTTAGTGGTTGATTTCCTACAATTTTAAGTTTTATCGCCCTCTTTCCGTTATTTTTTGCCGTTGTTGTAAATACTCATTCCAATCCTTCCCGTAGGATGGAACGATTCTTGTTACAGCATAATCTTGTGCTTCATACACTTTTTTCATCTGTAAAGCAGCATTTTGCCCAGGTTCATCGGCATCCAGGCACAAAACAATATGTTTCAAATTCGGATTTTCTGCAAGATAAGTTTTTAGTGCATTGTCAGCCAATCCACATAATGCAATTGCATTGCAATTCGCTTCATGATGCAATGTACAATAACTCATCAAGTCTATTGGGGCTTCAAAGACAAATAAAGTATCATTTTCTTTATTGCATGGAAGCCGAAATGCAATATTTTTATCACTTCCTGCAACATCACCCTTGAAGGTTTTCCCGTCAAGATCATATGTGCCTCTTTTTGTTGCGAAAACTGCCTTTCCATCACGATTCCTGCCGACAAACACACAATTATGATGCCTTGCATCTTCATAAAGCAATCCGGCTTTCACAAAAGCCTGAATGACTTGTGACGAAATCCCACGTTTCCGAAGATAGGCAAATACTCTTCGGCATTCTGCATTTTTCTCCGGCAGTTGAAATGTTATTTTTTCTTTGATAGCAGATTTCCTTTGCACCGGATTGCTAATTTTCACAGGCGGTTCTCTTGCCCGATGAATCCCTTGAAAAGCAAGCAGATAATTTACAGCTTCAAGGAAACGCATCCCATGAAAATGCTGTAAGAATGTGATTGCATCCCCGCCAACCTGCTGTGAATATCTGCGCCAAATCCGGCGGTTTTTAATCCGCAGGCTGTCCATTTCTTTTGTGGAATGATAACTTCCAACTTTTATGACATGATATCCTAATGCAGCCAGCAGATTTGGCAAATCCGTTTCCCGTGCAAGCTGTATTTCTGCATCCGTAAAATGTTGATATTTTTCCTGTTTCATGTTCTTTTCACCTCTTTTCTGAACAGAAAAAGCCGCAGATACTATCTAAAAACTTAGGCAGTACCTGCGGCTTACGATTGCTGATATTTAATTGTATTCCGGCTGATTCCATGCAGTTTCTTCTGCGGCTTCTTCCGTGGATTCCTCTGCGGCGTCCTCCCGCTGTTCCAGCGCGTTTTCGATCAGTCCAAGGATAAATTCCCGCTGGCTGATTTTCCGTCCGACACGTTCGCTCTCAGCGGCAAGATAGTCTTTAATCCGCTGGAACAGTTCCTCCGGCACCTGGAATGCTAATGTCCTTGTGTTTTCCATTTTCTTGTCCCTCTTTTCATAATATTCGGTGAGCAGTTCGGTAAAGTATGCGGTTAACACCTTCCCTGACTTTTCCTGTTCTGCTCTGACTTTTGCGTGCAGGCTGATTGGAAGCTGTACACATAAATTCTTGGTTTCTTCCATATGGTTTTGCTCCTCTCTGTTTTCTGACTCAAGTATACCGAAAGCCTATCCAGAAAGCTATTACCAAATCCACCGAAACTTAACGCACAAGTGAAGCATATCTACCAACGAAAAAAGCCGCCTGCGACCTCAAAAAATTTTTAAGGCAGCAGACGGCTGATTCCAATTTTTATTTAATTTTTATCGTACAAAGATTCCTTTTTCGCGTTCGAGTCCGGTCAATTGCGAAAAATCGCGTTTTGCATCTCTGGTTTCGTTATTCTGAAATAACGTTTCCCAAATTTCCCAACCGCAACTTTTCCGTATCTCTAAACAGCGTATTTTTCTCAAAAATAGATTTAGAGCACACTTTTGTGTGCTCTAAACGCGCTGCATCTTTTTTATCAACACAACCTGGTGCCGGTGACCGGACTCGAACCGGTACGGTGTCGCCACCGGTGGATTT
>CAXHNU010000029.1:0-31087 GCA_964017555.1 uncultured Butyricicoccus sp.
CGCTGATGCTTTGCACAAGTACCAGTCATACGGCGGGGCAGAATTTTGCCACGTTCAGACATATAGCGTTTCAGCTTTGCCACATCTTTATAATCAATGCACTCTACCTTGTCCACACAAAAGGCACAAACCTTTCTGCGGCGGCGTCCGCCGCTGCGCTGACGCTCTGGGCGGGGCGTAAATTCCTTTTTGGTTTCTTCCATTGCCAAGTACCTCCTTTATAGAATTAGGGGTTCCCTCCCCATTAGAACGGTACATCACCGTCGTCATCGCCAAGTTCCTCAAAATCCGAACTGCCAGCGGGCAGATCAAAACTTGGGGCAGGCGCTTGGGAACCGTTCCCTTCTGGACGAATTTGTGAACCATTGTCATAGCCGCCTGTGTAACCGCCATTCTGTTCACGGGATTTTTTGGTTTCGCCAAAAGAAACCTCATCCACATTAATTTCCACAGATACGCGTTTATTGCCGTTTTTATCCTCCCAATTGCGGGACTGGACACGTCCGACAACAATTGCAAGCATCCCTTTTGTAAACCATTGGCATACAAATTCGGCTTGCCTGCCCCATGCAACGCAGTCGATAAAATCGGTCTGCTTTTCGCCATTTTGCCCTTTGCGGTCGCGGTCAATCGCGAGGGTAAAGGACGCAACAGCCGTATTGCTTTGAGTATGGCGCATTTCGGGGTCACGAACCAGCCGGCCCATTAAGATTGCTTTATTCAGCATGATTCATTCACCAGCCTTAATCGAGGGTTACGATCAGGGAACGCATGATACCGTCTGTGATTTTGAACACACGGTCAAGCTCTGCCGGGAAAGCAGGAGCAGACGTAAACTGCACCAAGGTATAATACCCTTCGGTCAAGTCGTTGATGGGATAAGCCAGACGGCGTTTGCCCCAATCTTCAACTTTATCCAGCGTACCGTTTGCTTCTACGAGCGCCTTGAACTTGTCCGCCACAGCGGCAGCATCTTCCTCACCAAGGGTGGGGGTGACGATAAAGAGAGTTTCGTACTTGCCAGTTACCTTTGCCATAATTGAGCACCTCCTTTTGGACTTTAAGGCCCATGCCATCCAAACCGGCATGAGCAAGGATACTTACCTATTATACCGCCGTATCCCTCAAAAGTCAATGATTTTTTTACTGGATTCCAGGTTTTCTGCCCAAAGGTTACAACTGCGTATAATTTCTGCCTAGGGGGGCGTTATTGTATTGTGCAGCACTGCCATGATATGCTATAATATTGTCGAAATTCTTGTCGAATTTAGTCGAATCTATCGTGGGCTAAATATAAGGACAAGTGAAAAGTAAGGGGATTTTCATGAAAAAAATACGCAAACAAATTTTATCCGCCACACTTGCTTCTGCCATGCTGGCTTCCGTGCCTTATGCGCAGGCTGTCAGTCCAGATACTGTCACGGTATCCAGGCAGCAAATTTATTTTGATGGACAGCCATGTTCGATTTCAGCTTATGCCATTGACGGATCGAACTATTTTATGCTGCGCGATTTAGCCGCGCTGATGAATGGCAGCAAAGCACAATTTTCCGTAAACGCAAGCCCAGCGGATTTTGTGATCCAAATTACATCGGGCGGGGCTTACACACCGCAAGGGGATGAAATGTCCGAGTTAAACGCAAAAGTCACCAGTATTGCGCCTTCGCAATGGAAATTATCTGTCGGCGGCAAAACCGCAAATGTCGCCGCTTATGCCATTGACGGCTATAATTTCTTCCGTCTGCGCGACCTTGGCAATGCCATTGGTTTTTCGGTTGGCTACAATGCTGAAACCGACAGTGTCAGCATCACATCAGAAGCGCCGGCATTCAGCGCAGAAATCCCGGCTTGTCCCGCGGTTGCGCCCAGTTGGTTTGATGACGCGGTTTTTGTTGGGGATTCGGTATCGTCCTGGCTCAGCTATTATGATGGCGACAAAGGGCTGGGCAAAGCAACGTTCCTCAGCGCCACCAGCCTTGGCATTGAAAATGCCTTGCGGGATGTCACCAGCAAATCGGTACATCCTTCCTATCAAGGTACCAAAATGAAAATTGAAGAAGCCGTCGCCAAATGCGGCGCAAAAAAGGTATATGTCATGCTTGGCATGAATGATATTGGTTATGGTGTGGAACGTGCTTCAGGTGATTATGTCAAACTGCTCAGCCAAATCCAGCAAGCCAGCCCTGGCGTACAGATTTATGTGCAGTCGGTCACACCCATGATTCAAGGCAGTAAACGCGCGGATAATGCGTTTAATAATTTAACCGTTGGGCAGTTTAATGCCGCAATGAAAGCGCATTGCCAGCAGAATAAATGGTACTACTTAGATATTGCCAGCGTCTATGACGACGGGAATGGCTTCCTGCGCAAAGATATCTGCTCTGACGCGGCTACGATGGGACTGCATATTTCTTATGCGGCAACTGCCGATTGGGTCAATTACCTGCGCACCCATGTCCCTGCAATCTAAAAGATAAAACAAAAACGATAAACCAAGGAGAATCCATCCATGAAAAAGCTATCCATTATCCTGCTGTCCCTACTGGTTGCATCCAGTTTATGTGCTTGTGGGGATAAAGGTAATTCCAGCGCGGCAGCGGAAAGCAATCCGAAAAATGCCGCATTAGAAAAACTGACCAATGATAAACCAGACAGTAAGCCTGCGGATAAAACAGATAATGCTGACGCTTCCGCGTCATCTTCCGCTGATCCGGCGGGCGCTGGAGCGGCAGCATCCGCCGCACCGGATGCCACGCCAGCGGCACCAGCAGCGTCCACGCCTGCTCCGGCGCCATCTGCCGCGCCCGCCGCCGTTCCGGCGGCGACAGCTCCGGCTTCCCAGCCTGCTGCACAGGCGCCGCAGGCGGCAAAGCCTGCTGCCAAACCCAAGCCGCAGCAGACCGCGCCAGCGGCTGCACAGCCAGCGCCCACACCAGCTCCGACACCTGCGCCAGAGGCGCCCGCCGCTTCTGACAGCGTTTCGCTGGAAGCGGTTCGCAGCCAAATGGTTTCTTCTTTGGGGCTGACCGATTATATGGAAGTATCGTCCAGCCGTTTGCTGGATCTTTATGGCATTCAAGAATCTGACCTTGCGCAATCTGCCAGCTTTGTCACCATGTCAGGCACATTCCCACATGAAATTGTCATGACAGAAGCCAAAGATGCTGCCGCAGCTTCCCGCATTGCCAATTCGCTGCAAAACCGGCTGAATGAAGTGCTGAACCAATCTGAAACTTATGATGCGGAAACCTATGCGCTGGCACAAAAATGCAGTGTTGATACCGATGGGCTGGTAGTTTCGTTGCTGCTGACCCCTGACCGGGACGCGATGCGCAAAATCCTGACCAGCAGCCTTGGTTAAACCTAGTAGGTGGCAATTTTATGCTGTTTTCCAGTCTGCTTTTCTTATTTTTATTCCTGCCAGCCGTATTATGTATTTATTACCTGCTGCCCCGGCAATGCCGCAATGGTTTTTTGCTGCTGGCTGATTTAATCTTTTATGGGTTTGGCGAACCTGCCTTTATCCTGCTGATGCTGATTTCCATTGTGATAAATTTTGCAGGCGGGCTTTGGATTGCCCATAGCCGCACCGCAAGGGGTAAAAAATTATCCCTTGCGGCTGCATTGTGCCTAAACCTGCTATTGTTAGGCATTTTCAAATATGCAGGCTTTATCAGTGATACTTTGCGTCTGCTGCCAGCTTTCGCTGGATTGCCACAGCTTGAAATCCCACTGCCAATTGGTATTTCCTTTTATACCTTCCAGGCAATGAGTTATCTCATTGATGTTTATCGCAAAGACTGCCTGCCACAAAAGAATATCCTTTCTTTTGGCGCATATATTTCATTGTTCCCGCAACTCATTGCCGGACCAATTGTGCGGTATAAAGATGTCAGTGACGCACTTGCCAACCCGCACCGGGAATCCGCAATCATGTTTAGTGATGGCGTTGAATTATTCCTTGTCGGTTTATCCAAAAAGGCCCTTCTTGCCAACCCGCTTGGCGCATTATGGGCAGTTTTATCTGAAAACCCAGCTGCCGCTGGGCAAACAGGCGCATGGGTTGGCGCGGCGGCATTTTCCTTGCAGCTTTATTTTGATTTCAGTGGCTATTCGGATATGGCGTGCGGTTTGGGTAAAATGTTCGGATTTACCTTTTGCCAAAACTTTCATTATCCATATACCGCAAAAAGCATTTCTGATTTTTGGCGGCGGTGGCATATGTCACTGACAACCTGGTTCCGTGATTATGTTTATATCCCGCTTGGCGGCAGCCGGTGCAGGCTGCCCCGCGCCCTGCTGAATGTTGCCATTGTCTGGGCGCTTACCGGGCTATGGCATGGCGCAAGCTGGAATTTCGTATTCTGGGGGCTTTATTATGCGGTGCTGCTGATTTTGGAAAAGCTGTTCCTTGGCAAATTGCTGACGCGTTTGCCTGCCACTATTGGGCATCTGTATACCCTCTTTTTTGTGGTGGTTGGCTGGGTTCTTTTTGCGCTTGAAGATGTACAGCAGCTTAAAGGATATCTTTCTGTGCTGTTTTTGGGCGGCAATGCGCCGGATGCAGTGGTTTCTGTCCAAGTGATAACGTCCTTGCCGCTGCTGATTGCCGCGGTTATTGCCTGCCTGCCAGTTGTCAAACGGCTGTATACCGCCATGCCCCACCGCCCACGGCGTGTGCTGACAGGCATATGCAGCATTCTTGCCATGCTTTTATGCACAGCATCACTGGTGAGTGACAGCTATAACCCATTCCTGTATTTCCGTTTTTAGGAGGGCTCATGATGCGGCATTTGCGTTTTCCTGCCATTGCATTTATGGCAATGACAATTTCCATGCTGGCTGCATTTTTATTGCTGCCGCAAAAAACATATTCATCTACCGAACGGCGGTATCTTGCCGAGGCGCCAACTGTTACATGGCAGTCGCTGGTAAACGGGGAGGTCAGTGAAGGGGTAGAAGATTATTTAACCGATCATTTCCCGGGGCGCAATTTATTTGTTGGTATCCATACTTATTGGAATCTGCTGACTGGGCGCAATGCCGCTGGGAGTGTTTACCACTGCTCGGATGATTATTTAATCAAAGCCCCAGAAAACTGCCCGATGGAACAATTTGAAAAAAATCTGTCCCGGTTTGATGCTTTTGCGGCACAAATGGGTTTACCTGCCCATTTGCTGATGATTCCAACCGCCGGGGATGTTTTAGATAAACTTTTGCCGGCAGGGCATCCACCTTATCACTATACAGAGTGCCTGGCAAAAGCACAACAGCTATGCCAAACCCTATCTATTCCAGATTTGCAAGCGGCACTTTCTGCTGTATCAAACCAGCAGCTTTATTACAAAACTGACCATCATTTAACTTCTGCGGGCTGTTATGCGGTTTACAGTGCATTTTGCCGCGCCAATGGGCAGCAGCCTTTGCCGGAAAGCGCCTACCAAATCACAGCATATGATGGCTTCCATGGTGCAAACTGGACTTCCAGCGGCTACTGGCTGACGCCAGCCGAACAGATTGAAACCTGGGACGCCGAGCTGCCGCTCACTGTCACCATTTCCGAACCGGACAAACCGGATATTGTTTCAGACAGCGCATTTTTCCTGGACAACTTAACTTCCGATGATTTATATACGGTTTTTTTGGATGGCAATCATGCGCTTGTCCGCATCAGTAATCCAGCCGCCACAGGCGGCAAGCTGCTTATCCTGCGCGATTCCTATGCGCATTGCCTCGCACCATTCCTGGCAGCCAATTACAGTGAAATCATACTGGTGGATTTACGGTATTACCGTTATCCGGTTTCCGAACTGATTGCACAAAATGGCATTACAGAACTTGCGGTTATTTTTGGTCTGGACAACCTGTTGACTGACAGCAATTCGGGCTGGCTGTCCTAAACCATAGGAACCAAAGCACAAAATGATTAGGAGGGGTATTTTTTGAAAAAGAGATGTATTAGTTTATTGATGGTTTGCCTGTTATGTGTGCCAATAGCGCAGGCAGGATTTACCGATGTGCCAGCAGATGCCTGGTATGCCAGCCAGTTAGATGCCCTGGTATCCCGCGGGGCAATCACTGGTTATGAAGATGGGCGTTTTGCCCCAGATGCGCCGATTACCGTTGCGGAATATATCAAAATCCTGGTTAGCTGCACCATGCCAGAAGCGGCAGTCAATACGTTTGGTGGTGACGGCGGCAACTGGTCAGATAAATATATCCGTGCCTGCCAATCACTTAGCGTGCTGGAGGGCTTTGACGCTTCGGCTGGCCATCTTGCCAAACCGATTACCCGCAATGAAGCGGCATGGCTAACGGTTGCGTTTGCGCGGCGTAATGGGGAAACACTTGCTGTGCCGGAAGGCATTGAGCGGGCACTGCGCGATTACCGCAGCACATATTATACTTATCAAACCGCTGTCGGCATGGCATATGGCGCAGGGCTGATATCAGGTTACAGCAACCGCACTTTCGGCGGCGAGGGCAACCTGCGGCGCAGCGAAGCGGTTTCCATCATCACCCGCCTGTTAGATCCCACCCAACGCGCCACACCTGTTATCCCGGATTATGATTATGGCGCGCCTGTACCGCAAAACGCGCCTGTGGATGATGGTTTCTTTGCTGACGCAGTCTTTATCGGTGATTCACTGGTTGATGGCTTTGGCGCGTTCTCCGGGCTGAAACAAGGTACATTCATGGGGGTTACCAGCCTCAATGTATTCACTGTACTTGCCAAAGGACGGGAACAGGTTTTCCGCACCCGTACATTCGGCAAAATTTATGTGCTGCTTGGCATCAATGAAATCGGTTATGGCACAACACGGGTCATCAACCAATATGATACCGTGTTACAGCGGTTTCGTGAACTTCAACCCACAGCAAATATCTATGTACAATCGCTTTTGCCGGTATGCGAAGCCAAACTGACCGCAACCGAACGCAAAAACCATGTGACAAATTATTATGTCCGTGAAATGAATGCCGCGCTCCAGCAGCTTTGTGAAAAACATGGCGTCTATTTTGTCAATGTGCATGAAGCCTTTGTCGATGCAAACGGCGGGTTGCCTGCCAGCAAATGCTGGGACAGCGTCCATCTGAATGTCGAGGGCAACAAAGAATGGCTTGCCTATCTGCGCACCCATACGGTATAACATAATCGCACCATTTTGAACAGCCGGAAAAAGGAGGATTCCTCTTTTCCCCGGCTGTTTTTTTTTTCGATACTTTTTCCGTATCCCATGGTATAGCTGTAAAGTATTTGCGTTTTTGTGCTCATCGGTTTATAATCATTGATAAGAAAACCAAATCCATCATTGAGGTGTATTTTTTTATGGGATATGAACAGCTTGAACAGCGTGCCACCCAGCTTGGCATACCTGTTTACAAATATCAGCGCATGGCGGCGCTTCGTGCCATACGGCTGACCATGGAACTGAACAACAGTTATCATGAACCGGAAGAAGTGGTTGCCCTTTTTGCTGAACTGGCTGGCAAGCCAGCTGGGGAAGGCTTTTTCTTATTCCCGCCCTTTTATACCGATTATGGACAGAATACCACCATTGGTAAAAATGTATTCATCAATTCTGGCTGTCATTTTCAGGATCAGGGCGGGATATCCATCGGTGATGGCACCCAAATTGGACACAATGTTACCCTTGCAACGCTGAACCATGAAGAAAATCCAGCCCGCCGCAGCCATACCTATCCCGCGCCGATTGCCATTGGGCAAAATGTCTGGATCGGTTCCAATGCTACTATTACTCCCGGCGTTACCATTGGAGATGGCGCAATCATTGCGGCTGGTGCGGTGGTCACGCGGGATATCCCTGCCAATATGCTGGCTGGCGGCGTTCCAGCGCGGGTGATCCGCCCAGTAAAGGCATAAAAAAATCCCGTTCCATACGGAACGGGATTTTCATTGCAGTTATGGATTATTTCAGCACAACTTCGCCGCCAAGGCCGGTATGTGCAGTGATGTACTCACGGCCCATCTTGGAATATTCAAATGGGTTTGCCTTTGCCGGGTCTTGTTCAGCCTCGACCATAATCCAGCCTTCGTAGCCAGCTTTGTCCAGGATATCAAATACAGCGTCAAAGTCAACACAGCCATCCGGGTCGCCCGGTACGGTGAACGCGCCTTCACGTACTGCCTTGAGGAATGCCCAATCTTCTGCTTTTACCTTTTCAACGATTGGCATACGCATATTTTTCAGATGTACATGACCAACGCGGTTTGCAAATTTGCCCAGTACAGCAACTGGGTCTTCGCCTGCAAAGGTGAAATGACCAGTGTCAAAGCACAGGAACACGTACTTTGGATCGGTATTTTCCAGCATACGGATGGTTTCTTCCACAGTCTGGCATACAGTGCCCATATGATGATGGAAGCAAGTCTTGATGCCATATTTTTCGAGCGACAATTTGCCCAGCTTGTTCAGACCAGTGCAGAAGCGATCCCATTCTTCATCGTTCATGATGCGTTTATCCTTCAGGATACGTTTATCCATCATGCCCTGGATAGAACCGGACTGTTCAGAAACATTGATTGCAGTTGCGCCAACATAAGAAAGGTATTCCAATTCTTTTACGAACTCGGCTTCTACTTCTTCATACGGCTTGTCAACCAGGAAAGAGGAGAACCACTTAGAAGCAATAGTCATATTGCGCACATCAAGCATATGCTTGAGCACTTCTTTATCCTCCGGATATTTGTGACCAACTTCACAGCCGTCAAAGCCAGCCAGCTTCATTTCAGAAATGCACTGCTGGAAGGTATTTTCATCGCCAAGGTCCCACATATCATCGTTTGTCCAGCCGATGGGGCAGATACCGAGCCTAACTTTCTTTGGATCCAACATTTTTCTTACCTCCATATTTCTTGCATTTGCTCCCGTGAGCAGGTGCCGTCCATGATTTCCCGTTGGGATTTCCTGCTTTGCCAGTCTGCCACAAAAAACCATGCGGCAGTCGGCAGCCCATCGGAAATCACAGTATATATTTATTGTAAAATACACCCGCACCAAAGTCAATCGAAATTTCACAAAAATGCACAATTTATTGTGTGCATCTGCCCATAAATTTACGTGTATTTCACGATAAGCGCCGGATTGCCATCCAAAATTCGGAAATCTCGTCTAATTCCCAATCGCTGTAAATCTCAGAGCGGTTTCAAATACGGGCAACCCCACTTTCCCGTGCCGCCTGTGCCACTGCCTGCGCCACAGCCTTGATTACCTTTTCATCAAATGCCATGGGCATAATATGCTCTGGCGACAGCTCCGCATCTGTCACACAATATGCAATTGCTTTTGCGGCAGCCAGTTTCATTTCTTCATTGATATCGCTTGCGCGGACATCCAATGCCCCGCGGAAAATCCCTGGGAACGCCAGCACATTGTTAATCTGGTTGGGATAATCCGAACGTCCAGTGCCGACCACAGCCGCGCCGCCTTTTTTGGCGTCTTCGGGCCAAATTTCCGGCACAGGGTTTGCCATGGCAAAAACCATCGGGTTTTCTGCCATGGTGGAAACCATTTCCGCTGTCATAACCTGTGGGGCAGACATCCCGAAAAATACATCCGCGCCTTTGACCGCATCCGCCAATGTCCCCGTCAAATGGCTGTGATTTGTCAGCTTTGCCATTTCCGCCTGTGCAGGGTTCAGGCGCTCATCTCCTTCACAAACAATACCAAACCGTTCCACCATCGTAATATCCTTGACGCCCAGGAACATTAGGAACCGTGTCACTGCAATGGCTGCCGCGCCGCAGCCATTGACCACCATTTTAATTTGCTCGACTTTGCGCCCGGTCAAGCGGCAGGCGTTGAGCAGCGCCGCACCACAGCAAACCGCTGTACCATGCTGGTCGTCATGGAACACCGGAATATCACAAACTTCTTTGAGCCGCCGTTCAATTTCAAAGCAGCGAGGTGCAGCAATATCCTCCAAATTGATGCCGCCAAACGAACCAGAAATGAGCTGGATGGTGCGGACAATCTCATCCACATCTTTTGACGCCACGCAAAGCGGAAACGCATCCACATCGGCAAACGCCTTAAACAAGGCGCATTTGCCCTCCATAACTGGCATACCGGCAATGGGACCGATATCCCCCAGCCCCAGTACCGCTGTGCCATCCGTAATGACGGCAACTAAATTGTGGCGGCGGGTATATTTATAACTCAGTGATGGGTCATCTTTGATTTTCAGGCAGGGTTCTGCCACGCCCGGCGTATAAGCAACCGATAAATCTTCTTTGGAATTCACCTCGCACCGTGCGACCACTTCAATCTTGCCCTGCCATTTTTCATGGGCAAGCAATGCCTTTTCTTTTGCGTCCATATCATGATTCTCCTTGTCCATTGATTTTGCGTTTGCTTCCATTTTACCGCACCCGCAACGAATTGACCAGTGTTTTCCGGAAAAAACTTATACACATACCGTTCTCTTTTTGTGTCATACCAGCAGTAAGACAAGTTGGGTTTCCAAAGGGGCAATGCCCCTTTGGCGCTGCCCGCGCAGGGCCCAATAAAAAAAATTATATGATTTTTTGAAAAAAAGATTGACAAGCAAAGGATAAACAGGTATACTAAATAGGCACTGACACGGTACCATAGCCAAGCGGTAAGGCGTGGGACTGCAACTCCCTGATCCCCAGTTCGATTCTGGGTGGTACCTCCAGTCGAGAACCTCGACACATTTTCGTATTGAGGTTCTCTTTTTTATTTCAAAAATGACGCATCGGTTTTTGCGTCCTTCCGCGCTTCAAAAAAGCACGCAATGCCGTCGGATTTCATGATTCCGGCGGCTTTCTATGTATATCGAAGGGAAGTGGATTATGGTGAACCGTTTATTTATGATTATTGGCACTGGCTCCGGTCAGCGTGAGGATTTCACCCGCGAAGCACGCGATGCCATCGCACGCGCCGGGCTGGTACTGTCTACGGAACGCCTGTCCGCAAACCTTGCTGGTGCCGCTAAAGTGCGTACCTGTCCGTTTGGCAAGCTGGCAGAAAACGCATTGTCCGCTCATGCCGCACGGGTTGCCATCCTTGTATCCGGGGATACCGGGTTTTTCAGCGCGGCAAAATCATTGCGGCAAAAACTCACAGAACATGGTGAAGTCCAAACCATATGCGGGCTGACCAGTATGCAGCTTTTGTGCGCAAAGCTGGGCACCCCCTTTGACGATGTGGTATGGCTTAGCCTGCACGGGCGCAAAGGCAGCCTCTTAGGGGCTGTCAGCTATAACCGCAGGGTATTTGCCCTGACAGGCGGCGAACAGAATGCACAGCAGCTCTGCCGTACGCTGGTTGAAGCCGGGCTTGGGCATCTGCGCGTTTCGCGCGGGGAAAACCTTGGCGCTTCTAATGAACAAATCCTCACCGGCACCGCCGCTGAACTTGCCGAAAAGCCTTGCGGCGATTTAGCCGTGCTATTGGTGGAAAATGAGCAGCCCGGGGAATGCTGCCTGCCTGTGCGCGACAGCGATATGGAACGCGGCAGTGTGCCCATGACCAAACAGGAAGCCCGCTGGGCTGCTGTCAACCTGCTGGATCTGCGCGCTTCTGACATTGTCTATGACATCGGCGCGGGTACCGGCTCGGTTTCCATGGAAATGGCACGGCGGGTACAGCGCGGGCTTGTGTATGCCATAGAACGCAGTATCGACGGCATTGCACTCATTGACCGCAACCGGCGTGCGCTGGGCTGCTGGAATGTGCTGCCGGTCGAAGGGGACGCACCAGGCGCCATGCAGGGCTTGCCTGTGCCCGACGCCGCCTTTATCGGCGGCAGCGGCGGCACACTGCATGAAACCCTTGCCCTGCTGAAAGAACGCAATCCAAAAATCCGTATTGTCATCACAGCGGTTTCACTCGAAACGCTGGGCGACGCCCAGCAAGCGCTTTCCGATTTAGCATTTGAAAACATCACCATCAGCCAGCTTAGCGCAGTGCGTGGGCACAAGGCGGACAGCAATACGCCGCTTCATGCAAATAACCCGATTTTCTTATTAAGCGGGGGGGTGCGATGATGCTGGGCAACGCAACACTTACAACCATTGCCATTGCGCTTGGTTTTGTGCTGGATGGGAAATTCGGCGATCCAGAAGGCACTTGGCATCCCGTTTGCGCCATTGGCGCACTGATTTCGCGCACCGAAGCCATTTTACGCCGCCTTTTCCCCGCTACACCGCGCGGGGAACGAATTGCCGGCATTTTCTTATGGCTGATTACCTGCGGCGTCAGTTTTGCTGTGCCGCTGCTGCTGCTTTTTCTGCTAAACCGTGCAAGCCGCTGGCTTGCCTTTGCCGCCGAAGTATTGTTCTGTTACCAGATATTCGCCCGGAAATGCCTGGTAGATGCTGGGGAACACGTGCGTACCGCACTAGATAAATCCGTACAAGCCGGACGGCAAGCGGTTGCCATGTATGTCGGGCGGGATACTGACGCACTGACTGAAGAAGGGGTAATCAAAGCGACAATCGAAACCATTGCCGAAAATACAACAGATGGTGTGGTTGCGCCTTTGTTTTTTATGTTAATCGGCGGCGCGCCGCTGGCTTTCTTATACAAAGCAGTCAATACCCTGGATTCCATGGTGGGCTATCATAACGATGCCTATGAACATTTGGGCTGGTTCTCTGCCAAAATGGATGATATTTTTAATTTTATCCCTGCGCGCATTGCGGCGGTATGTATGGTGGCAGGCGCTGGAATGCTGGAATTTGACAGCCGCAATGCGCGGCGTATTTTCCAGCGCGACCGTTTTAAGCATAAAAGCCCCAATTCCGCGCAAACTGAATCGGTATGTGCCGGGGCGCTGCATATCCAGCTTGGCGGCAATGCACAATATTTCGGCGAAATTGTCCAGAAACCGTCCATTGGGGATGATGACCGCGCAATTGTGAAAAGCGATATCCGCCGCGCTTCTGATTTAATGACCACTGCCGCTGTTTTCGCATTATTCTTAGGGCTGACCATCCGCCTTGCAGTGACATTTACCCCTGCCTTATTCCGTTAAAAAATAAACATAAAAGTTTTTGAATTGCCCTTGTCAGGGCAATTTTTATTTGCTCCCCCGCATATGCTGAAAGGGGTGAGTCAAATGGAAATCAAAAAACAACTGTCACCGATGGGCAATTATGACCCTGCCATCCGAAATACCGACGATATCCAATACCTGGTGATCCATCTGCTGCCGGAAAGCGCCTTTGGACAAACCCGTGTCACAGGCACATCCGTCCATTATCTTGTGCATGAAAATACGGTTTTGCAGGCTGTCCCCGATGAATGCACCGCCTGGCACTGCGGCACAAAAGGGATCTATGCCCATCCATTTTGCCGCAACACAAACAGCCTTGGGCTGGCGCTGTGCGGCGTGCGGGATGCTGCCGGGCAATATGCCTTTTCACCTTTGTCACTGCACACAGCGGCAGTATTGGCGGCACAACTTTGCCATACATATGGTATCCGGCATATTCTGCGGCATTATGATGTTACCCATGCGCCTTGTCCGGAACCTTTTGTCCGCAGCCGGGCAGCATGGCAGGCTTTTTTAGCCGCCATCCAGCAAAACAAAAAAGCGTGAGGTTTTTTAAAATGCCTCACGCTTTTTTTATATCCGTTTTGCTAATTTTTCGCTGTATTGTGCCCGGAACTGTTCAAATTGTCCTGCTTCAATCGCATCCCGGATTTTTACCATCAAGTTGTTATAAAACCATAAGTTATGCTGTACCAGCAGCCGCTGGGATAACATTTCCCCTGCTTTCAGCAGGTGCCGCACATAAGCGCGGCTAAATTTCTGACAGGTCGGGCAGCCGCAGCCTTCTTCAATGGGACGGTCATCCACCTGATATTTTGCATTATGAATATTCATAATGCCATCCCAAGTGAACAAATGCCCATGGCGTGCATTGCGGGTTGGCATAACGCAGTCAAAAAAGTCCACGCCACGCGCCACCCCTTCAATAATATTTGACGGTGTGCCGACACCCATCAGATAACGCGGCTTGTGCGCTGGCGCATGAGGAAGTACCACATCCAAAATATGATACATGGTTTCAGTGCTTTCCCCAACTGCCAGCCCGCCAATGGCATAACCCGGCAAATCCAGCGCCGCAATTTCGTGCATATGCTGGATACGCAAATCATCATAGGTGCCGCCTTGGTTGATGCCAAATAACAACTGCTGTGGGTTTACCGTATCCGGCAGGCTGTTTAAGCGGGCAAGTTCTGTTTTGCAGCGCTCCAGCCAGCGTGTGGTACGCGCACAAGATGCCTGCACATATTCATATGGCGCAGGGTTTTCAATACATTCATCAAACGCCATCGCAATATCCGAACCCAGATTAGACTGAATACGCATACTTTCTTCTGGGCCCATAAAAATTTTGCGCCCATCGACATGAGAATTGAAAAATACGCCTTCTTCTTTAATCTTGCGCAGGGACGCGAGTGAAAACACCTGGAACCCGCCGCTGTCGGTCAGCATGGGACCATCCCACCGCATAAACCGATGCAGCCCACCCAACTGCCGGACAATCGCGTCACCAGGACGGACGTGCAGATGATAAGTGTTAGATAACTCCACCTGGCAACCCAATGCCTTCAAATCAAACGCATCTACCGCGCCTTTAATCGCGCCCGCTGTGCCGACATTCATAAAAACCGGGGTTTGCACCGCACCATGGGCGGTTTGAAACACGCCGCGCCGTGCGTTCCCTTCGGTTTTCAGTATTTGGAATCCGCCAATCTCCATATTACCCTTCTTTCAACGAACGCAGGAATGCACGCATCCGGCGCATTGCCTCGCGCAAATGTGCCATAGAATATGAATATGAAATGCGCACATGACCTTCGCCGCTTTCGCCAAAGGCATTGCCCGGCACAACAGCAACCTTTTGCTGCTCCAAAAGCTGGTTGCAAAACGCCTCAGAGGAAAGCCCTGTGGAACGGATGGACGGGAACACATAAAACGCACCAAGCGGTTCAAAACAATCCAGCCCCATATCGCGCAGTTCCCCAACCAAATAGCGGCGGCGCATATCATATTGCCGTTTCATGCGCTGGACATCATCTTCACCAGACCGCATGGCTTCAATACCGGCAAATTGTGCGGTAGTTGGTGCGGACATAATGCCAAACTGATGGATTTTACAAATGGGAGCAACCAGTTCTTTTGGTCCCATTGCCCAGCCAAGCCGCCAACCGGTCATAGCATAGGATTTGGAAAACCCATTGATGACAACCGTGCGTTCCCGCATTCCATCAATTGACGCAAAACAAGCGTGTTCGCCCTGATACGTCAAGTCACAATAGATTTCATCACTTAACACCAGAATATTGGTTTCCCGCAACACTTCGGCAATGGCTTCCAGTTCTGAGCGGGTCATAATCGCGCCGGTTGGATTATTCGGGAACGGCAAAACCAGCAGTTTGGTGCGCGGGGTAATCGCCGCGCGCAAGCGCTCCGGCGTTACCTTAAAATGATCCTCTGCCACTGTGGGCAATGCGACAGGCGTACCACCTGCCATGATGGTAAGCGGCGTATAGCAGACAAAGGATGGTTCCGGAATCAACACCTCGTCACCAGGGTTAATAAAGGACCGTATGGCATTGTCAATGGCTTCACTGCCGCCAACCGTCACAAGGATTTCCTTTTGAGCGTCATAGGTCAGCCCATATTTGCGCTGAACATTTTTCGCAATTTCTGCGCGCAGTTCTGCCAGCCCCCAATTGGATGTATAGAATGTTTTGCCTTTTTCAAGAGAAGTAATGCCCGCGCGGCGAATCTGCCAAGGGGTTTCAAAGTCGGGTTCACCGACACCAAGCGAGATCGCGCCTTCCATGGTTGCGACAATGTCAAAAAATTTCCGGATGCCGGAAGGCTTCACGATTTTGACCCGCTCGGATAAAAGCTGGGAATAATCTACCATGACATCATAACCTCCCTGCCATCTTTGGCAGACAGGTCATGTTCCACCCCCTGATCTTTATATTTTTTCAAAATGAAATGGGTTGCGGTGGAAATGACACTTTCCATCGGCGCAAGGTTTTCCGAAACAAACTGGGAAATTTCACGCAGTGTTCTGCCTACAATGATAATGGTCAGGTCAAACCCACCAGACATCAAATAAGCTGCCTGCACCTGTGGATGGGAACAAATCTGGCGTGCCACTTCATCAAAACCCATGCCTTTCTGTGGGGTAATGCGCACTTCAATTTGTGCTGTTACCCGTTCTTCTTCGGTTTTATCCCAATCAATCATGGTTTTATACCCTAAAATGACGCCTTTGCGTTCCAGTTCGCTGATTTCCGCTGCGATTTCCGCTTCTGGGGCATCCAGCATACGGGCAATTTCAGATGCCGTCAAACGCGCATCCTGGTCAAGCAGCGCCAAAACCTGATCTTTATATTTCATATCGGATTCATCCTCCTATTCTTTTTACGTATGGCATAACCTATTATACATGATTTCTGCCCGGAAGGAAACCTTTTTTCTCCGGGCAGCACAAAAGCCCCTTTATCGGGGCTTTTTCTCGTTATTGCGCATAAAAATGGTGGAGAAAATGCTATCTCACCCGTTTTTCGCCGCGCTTAATGCTTTGATATGGTTCAATCATATCGGCAACCATTTGCAGCACGGATAAAAGCGGTTGGGAAAGCCCTGGGTAATTGCGCGCCAAATCCGCTGGCGCCAATGTCGGCAAATGGATATTTTCCGGTTTCAGCCCCAACCCGCCATTGCCATGGGCAGCAGCGCGGATACGCAGTTCATGCAGCGCCATTTGCGCATTACAAAGCCCGTCAAACTGACTGGTCGGGGTACGGAACGCAGCTTCCACGCTTTCCGGGTCTGCCATGTATAAATACCGGAAAACTTTATAGACCACCAACGAAAAATATGCGGTGATCTCATCTGATAACTGCATGGAACCGCTTTGCTGCACCACTTCAAAAAGCAGTGCCACACAACTGGTGATTTGTTTGCGCTGCAGCATAAATGTGGTTTCCTCGCTGCCTGGCGCTGCCGATGGGTCATGCAGCCGCCCGGGGAGTGCGGCTGCGGTATCGCGCACCATGCTGCGCCCCAGCAGGTAATCACAGGAAACCCCATAATACTCCGCCGCACGCACAACAAAGCCAAGCCCAGGTTCACGCAGCCCATTTTCATAGTGGCTAAGCAGCGCCTGGGACACTTCCAAATCTCCGGCAGCGGTTCGCTGGCTTATTTTCTTTTCTTTGCGTAATAACGCCAGGGTACGTGAAAAATCGCTCGCCATATTCGTCATACTCCGTCATAAAAGTATTTATATTATAGCGGAGATATTACAAATTGTAAAGTATTTGCCCAACAAAATATACAGATTCGCATAAATTGACTTTTCCACGCGCTGAAGCATGGTTTCTTTGGTTATTGTTTCTGGAAAGTAAAGGCACTTCGGCAGGTTAATACCAATTGCACCATAAAATACAGCAGCACACATTCCAGCGGCAGCAGCACAAGGTTTTTCATCACACGCACAGGCAGCAGGATCGAAAGGGATTTCCCATAAACCACAGTCAGCCATACTGTATTAAGGAAAATATTACAGAACAAGTTGATGCTTGCTTTTGCGCCCACAAGCCGCAGGATGCGTTTCATCCGGCTGTCACGCAATAACCCACCATCCGGACGGTAAAGCCACAGTCCCCATATCAACCCGCCTGTTATAGCAGTTAAAGTATAACCCGGGAAATATGCACCCATGGACAAATTACCGGCGAAATAGCCAAGCACATCGGTGCAGATGCCAGCCAACATACCAGGCACAGGTCCAAACAGCATCCCAATGGATGCATTACATAAATAGCCAAACCCAATGCGCAGTTCGCTGGACAGCCGTAAGGTTAACCCGGTGAGATCCAGCGCAATGTTGAGCGCAATGAACAGTGCGGATACCGTCAGGCAGCGGGTTGTACGGAGTTCCCCTGCGGAACGGCGGAATAAGCTTATGATTTTTGACATACGAAAAAAACACCTCCGAAAAATGTTGTTGCTACACATTTCGAGGCGTCCCTGTCCATATGTAACAGCGGGATGCGGAACCCATACCGCAGGGAAGAGAAAATCTCCCTTTCGTCTGGCGAACAACTCCCCGTCCCGCCAGCACTTGACGCATAGATCCCTACTCTGTTAGAGATAATTTTATTTTACTCGGATATTGCCAAATGTCAAGCCTGTTTTCGGCTTATTTTGTATGTTATAATCGTTTTACAGCTTTCGCGGCAATTTGATAGTGTCAAAGGGGAGGTTTTTTCATGCTGGAAGTGGTATTTTGTGACAGCGCAGCCGGGAGTATGGAATTTGCTATGCACCATATAGAAACAGTGATCGGCAGTGCATCTTTTGTGGTACCGCTGGGCGGTACGCTGACACAAGAAGAAATACAAGATGCTGAACGCCGTGAAGCTCAAAACTGGGCAAATGCCATCCCGCTGCAAAGCAGCCGGGCAGATCTCATTTGCCTGCCTTTGCTGCTGAGCATTGGCGCGATTGATGAAACTGGTATTGGCGCAAACCGGCAAGCTACCCTACATCAGGTTTATCAATGTTTCCCTAAAGCGGCTGAAATTGAATCAGCATTTCTTGAAACAGCGCAAAAAAATTTATCGGTTTTGCTGAAACGTGCCGGAAATGGCGAAGCAATTCGCGTATGGAGCAGCAATAATCCAGATGAAATGTGCGGGACATATTGGCTGATGGCACAGTTATGCGCCCATGGCTTGGAACATTTGACGGTTACACAAGTCAGCCTGCCGGCATTTCTGGAACGCCCTGACGGTACTGTGGTTCAATATACAAGTTGGGGCGAGATTGAACCTTATTTATTTGGGTATATGGCGCAAATGGGCAAACCATTGCCAATCAATCAAATCCGTGCTATGGCACAGCGCTGGCACCAACTTCAACAGGAAAATGCACCTTTACGAGCTGTATTGAATGGACAGCTTGTCAGCGCGCCCGAAACTTTATATGACAGCTTCATCCGCCGCGAAATTGATGCGCAGGCAGTCGAATTTCAGCAAGCTGCTGTTGTTGGCAGCGTCCTTGGCAAATATCAGCTTGGCATCAGTGATTGCTGGATTGCCCTGCGGATGGAACATTTTATCCGGGACGGATTGCTTGAAGCGGTGACGCAGCCGGAACCGGATTCGCCTGTGTATCGCCGTATTTTACGCAAATGCTCCATCTAAAACATAGACAAACCAAAGGCTGCTGACATGATTGCGTCAGCAGCCTTTTTCTATTTTGATTAAAATGGTTGTGTATAGCCCCATGTGCCAATGCCAAGTGGGGAAAATGTAATGTAAACAACAGCAACAAACAGCAAAATTGCAATAGAAGCTACCTTACGATATTTCCACGGGGTCATATCAACCGACGCAGTATCCTCCTGCACCCATGCGGCCGCACCATTTTTCTCCTTATTGTGACGGCTCATCAGGTACATAATCAGCAATTCGATTGGCCAAAGGATTAATACAGCATACAGATAGTGGATTGTGCCTTCATTTGCGCCAAACAGTGAATAGTCTGGGGAAATCAGCAGGAATCCGCCATAAAAAATGATGTGGAAAATCATAATGAATTTTGCCGCATATTTGGGCAGATATTTGAAGAAGAATCCACCAAATACCGCAGACAGTACCGGCAATGCAACTAACATAACAAGGGAATCAAGGAAGGTACGCAAACCGCCTGGGAAGAAGAATACCAACGGGCCGACTGCTGTTGTCAGTACAGCAAACAGGATACCAACCTTTTTACCATGTGAAATCATTTCTTTATCGGAAGCACCTGGCTTGACAAAGTCCTTATAGATGTCCATAATATACATGGTGTTAATCGAGTTGAGAAAAGAATTGAATGTCGAAAGGATTGCGCCAAACATAACCGCTGCAAGCAGCCCCATCAGCATGGTTGGAACAACTTGTGTAATCATTGTCGGATATGCATCATCCATCGAAGCAACGCTTGTACCGTTGAGCTTGAACAGCGCAAATGCGATAACACCTGGCAGGGACAAATACATGAAACCGATAATTTTCAGGGTTGCGCACATTAATGCGCCTTTTTGTGCTTCTTTCAAATCCCTTGCCGCCAAAACACGCTGTACATAAGCCTGGTTGGTACACCATGACTGGAAGCCTAAAAACATCATACCTGTAAATACGGTCGGCCATGGAACTGCTGGCGCGGAAGATGCAGCTGGTGCAACCGCATTGAGCATATCCGAATGGTTTTCAATCAGATAACGCACACCATCTATAATACCGCCGCCACTCGCTGCTGAACCTAATGCGTGCAGCGCAAAGAATGGAACCGCAAGCCCACCAATGAGCAGCCCCGCGCCATTGACTGTATCGGATACCGCAACCGCTTTCAAACCGCCGAAAATCGCGTAAATTGAACCGATTACACTGATTGCAATACAGAGAATGACAATTGATTGGAATTTCGAGATGCCGAGTATTTTGGAAAAACCAAAAATATTTTCAAAAACCAACGAACCAGAGTACAAACAAACCGGCATTTGCACGCATAGTGCCAATACAATGTACAAAATACTAAACCATAACTTGGTGGTACGGTCATACCGTAAGCCAATTAACTGCGGAATGGTCGTAATACCACTTCTTAAGTACTTTGGCGCAGCCCATAGCGCAAGCATAATGCAGCACGGTGCGGCACAAACTTCAAATGCCATTGCGCTCATACCGACTGCAAATGTCTGCCCATTTGAGCCGACAAGCTGTTCGGCAGATAAGTTGGTCAGCAGCAGTGAACCTGCAATAACCAGTCCCGGCAAACCGCGCCCGGCAAGAAAATACCCCTCTGTTGTTTCCTGATCATCACCCTTTGTTTTGAAGTACGAGATCACCGCGACCAACACGGTAAACGCGATAAAACTGACTAAAGTCCAAACCATAGGACAGCCTCCTTCTTTTTGCCCATAAGATACCCCGGTTTTGTGAAGTCAAACCGGGGTCTTTGTTTATTTTTTACTTGCTGATGGTCTGATTGAGTGCGTCAATTGATGTGCTGACACCTGCTTCCACTGTCATGGTCATATCCTCCATTTCAAGGGAAACATCACCGTTATAACCCATCATATGTACTACGGAGAAAAATTCCTTCCACCATTTGAGGTCTTGCCCACAGCCGACAGCGACATAGTTCCATACCCGTTCCGCGCTCTCGGTCACAGGGCGCGGTTCCAGGATACCATCAACATCAGAAAGCATCCGTTCAATGCGGGCATCTTTGCCATGGACATGGTAAATGCAGCCTTTCAGCGCACGTGCGGCAGCAATTGGATCTGCGCCAAGCACAATCATATGGGAAGGGTCAAGGTTAATGCCAATCATCGGATCTACAGCATCGCGAAGTTTTTTGAGGGTAGAAGCACTCCAAACCATGGTGCCGGGAAATTCCTCAATCGCAATCTGTTCTACGCCGCATTTTTTGCAATGCGCCACAAATTCTTTCCAGAATTTAATGGTGACTTCCCACTGGTATTCATAAGCCGGCGCCATGAAATCCGGCCAGGAAACGGTGGATGTAATCCAGTTTGGTGTGGTGTCATTCGGAGAACCTGCCGGAAGTCCTGCCATGGCAACCAGTTTCTTGACGCCCAGCAGCCCGGCAAGGGTTGCACAGTCATACATGGATTTTGCATATTCTTTGCCAGTTTCGCTTGGCCAAGTTGGGTTGCAGGAAGTGTTCAGCGCAGAAATGCGCATCCCGCGTTTGTCCAGCTCTGACATAAATGCTTTGCGCTTACCCTCATCAGCAAGCAGTTCGGCGGTGTTCACGTGTTTGCGTGCGCCCCAGCCGCCCGCAGTCATTTCAACCGCGTCAATGCCGTAAGATTTTACTTTATCCAGCATATCCGGATAGGATAAATCCGCGAATACATCGGTACAAATCGCCAGTTGCATAAAATTTACCTCCAATTTAGTATTTTCATTATAAGGGTTGTCAAAGGGAAGAAACGATTCTCACTTCCCTCTAATAAATAACAGAAATAGGTATCATAGCAATCCCCAGTAAGAGGACTTGGTTTGGCAGGACAGGCAATCAGGAATAAACCCTGCCCTGCCAGAAAGTAAGAAAAAAGATGGTTTATGCTTTATAGAAATCCGGCATTGGGTCATAAACGACTTCCACAATGGTCTGGGTATCACGCGCCTTAGAAGCAGCGGCTGCCGCCACCTGACAAGCGTAACCATCCCATGCAGTCGGGCCATCAACACGGCCTTCTTTGGATGCGTTAATCCAAGCCTGAATTTCATCGTTATAAGCGTCTGCAAAGCGCTGGAAGCAATCGGTATACATTGCATGCCCGGTGGTTGCCTGGGTATTCACTGAGATATAAGTAGGTTGTGGCATATTCAGCACAGCATCTTCGCAAACAATTTCACACTTGATATCATAATCATTAAAGTTGTTGACATAGGATTCCACATCAATGCGGACGCCGGATTTTGTTGTCAGAATCATAATCTGCGGGTCATGCAAGCCATTTGCCGCATGACGGGTGCTTTTGCCGAAACGGACTTCTGCGGTTGCGTAATCCTCGCCGAGCAGCCAGCGCAGCACATCAATTTCATGCACCATAGAATTTTCAACCGCCATGGTATTATCCCAATCATCCGGCACAGAAGGGTTGCGGTGTGCGCAATGCAGCAACAGGGCTTCGCCATATTTTTTGCTGTCAATCGCTTCTTTGAGCTGCTTGTAACCGGAATCATAGCGGCGCATAAAACCAACCTGAACCAGTTTTTTGCCAGCCTTCATTTCTGCTTCTACAATGCGTTTGCAGGCCTCCGCTTTTGGTGCAAGCGGTTTTTCGCAGAAAACATACTTGCCAGCCGCAATAGAAGCGAGCACATATTCCTCGTGATACGGGTCAGCCGTGGTACACATAACCGCGTCAATTTCAGGGTCATTAATCATGTCAATTGGGTTTTCAAAACCTTTGATGCCATACTTTTCAGCGACAGATACACCAAATGCGCCAGCCGGGTCAGCGCAGGCAACGACTTTGCCGCCCTGCAAGGTGTTGTTAATGCGTTCGATATGGGTGCGCCCGATGCCGCCAGTGCCTACCAAACCAATTTTGAGCTCTTTCATGATTGTTACCATCCTTTTCTAATATATTGTTTTACAGGTGTTCTGCTGCCACTAAGAAACCGGACTCTCAACTTCCCAAAATAAATCCTTGCCGCACTGGGCAAGCTTTATTTTGCTCTGAAAAGTTCTTTCGATATCGGTTTCTTTGTTCGCGATACCGGTTTCTTTATCGTGACTTTATTATATATCCGCCAGCCCTTTTTGTCTATTGATATTTCCTACAAATTCCGACCTCTGTTTTTGGTCATATTGCCAATCCCGATTCCCTCCTTTTCCCGCATCTCAAAATATTATAAAAACGCTGGCAGCCGGATAGACTGTGCTTAGGGCGGTGCACCGAGGGCAGAAAAAGTTTTTTTATATTTTGCTGTGAAAACCCGGTCAACGGCAGGCATCCTACAATATGGGTTATGAAATATTGCTTTTCGCAAAAAGAATCCAGAAAGGCATGATGCTGAAAGAAAATTTACCGCGAACCTGTTATATTTATATCAACGAAAGAGAAACCCTCAAAAACAAAATCATTCAAACGAAAGGAGCAAGTGATTATGTGGTTCGCAATTTTAGCTGTCAGCATTCTTTTAACACAGGAGGCTATCACATCCTGTGGGCGGCAAGCATATCCATCTGGTATGGATGCGTATGATTACCGCTGATCGCCTGTCACCCAAAATATATAACACCTCATTACGAGCTTAGAAAAGGAGTAACGATTATGTGGTTTGCAATTTTTGCTGTGGCTCTCCTGCTGGTGCAGGAAACCTTGACTTCTCATAAAACTGAGGCTTCTGCATCTTCCGGTTATGATTACCGCTAAACACCCCAAATATACTGCTGATTTAGAAGGGAGTAACGATTATGTGGTTTGCAATTCTTGCTATAGCTCTCCTGCTGGTGCAGGAAACCTTGACTTCTCATAAAACCGAAGCTTCTGCGTCTTCCGGTTATGATTACCGCTAAACACCCCAAATATACTGCTGATTTAGAAAAGGAGTAACGATTATGTGGTTCGCAATTCTTGCTGTAGCTCTCCTGCTGGTGCAGGAAACCTTGACTTCTCATAAAACGATGGCTTCTGCGTCTTCCGGTTATGATTACCGCTAAGCGTCATTCGCTGAAAGCATAAAAAAGACAGCAGCTTGTATGCAAATACACGCTGCTGTTTTATGCCGCAAAGCGGCATATAGGCATAAAAAACGGTACTGCCACTCGGCAGTACCGTTTGTGTTTTTTGAAAAATAAATTCTTATCCCCATCAAATCCACTGACTGGCAAGGTAATCATCATTATCCTTATCATCCCGGGATAGCATATTCAGCAGACGGGTCTGTGTCAATGTTTTCAGCGCATCACAAAACAGCAGCGCATTTTCCTGCGACATACTGCCGGTTTGATAAAACGCATTTAAAACATCTGGCAGCGCCGATGTATTCCCAGTCATCACTGAACTGATTGCCTGAATCACATTTGCATATGGATTATAACCATATGCGGCATATGCTGTGGGATTTTGCGCGGCAACACCAAAAGCTTGATTAGATGCTTGCTGCGCCGCTGGGGGCAATGTACCGATATCCAAACTGCCGCCCATAAACTTGGTGATTTTCTTGATATAATTCTGGGTTTCTTTAAATGGCGGAACGCCGCCATATTTTTTCACATTGCCGGGGCCGGCATTATATGCCGCCAGCGCAAGGGTAACATCACCATCATGACGGTCAAGCATCATCCGCAGATATTTTGCGCCGCCAAGAATATTTTCAGCAGGATCCCATACATCGGTTACGCCAACCGTACGGGCTGTATCCGGCATAAGCTGCATAATGCCTGCCGCGCCACAATGGGAAAGCGATTTCGGGTCAAAATCCGATTCCGCTTTTGCAACCGCTTTCAGTAAGCTTACAGGTACACCTGTTGCTTGAGAGGCGGATTGGAACATTCCTTCCAAAGAAGCCGGGCTGGATACGGCCCCTGCCTGCTCAAGCGCCTGCTGGAAGGTTCCATAGCCAGTTTGCTTAGGCGCAAGGCTGCTGCCATATATTTGGGATAAATCCGCCGCCAACGCAGAAGAAATCTTCATAAAACAAACACGCCTTTCTTACAATGGGGATTGCTGAATACACTTCTTCATTGTAGCATATGTCCCGCCAGATGGCAAGTGACACAAAAAAATTTCTTTTTCTTTTCATTGCGCACCAATTGTGAATATGATAAAATGGTGAAAAAGAAAGTAAAAACCATGATGGCATGGTGAAAAGAAATCAAAAATATGACAACATGAATCAGGAGGACATCCACAATGACAATCAAACAAGCAATTGAATGCCGGCATACCGTGCGCCGGTATACTGGACAACCCATACCAGAACCTGTCTGCCGTCAGCTTTGTATGCGGATTGCACAGAACAATGCAGATTATGGCGTCAATTTATGTCTGGTGACTGAAAATAAGCAGGCATTTGGCATGGCACTGCGGTTATTCTTAGCAAAAGGCGTCCGCAATTATATCATACTGGCGGCAAATGATACAGCGGGCGCCGGTGAAAAAATTGGTTACTGTGGTGCGGATATCATGCTGTTTGCACAAACGCTTGGCTTAAATTCCTGGTGGGTTGGCGGCACATTCAACCGGAAAGGGGTACAAAAGAACGCCAAAATTGCAAATTCCCATAGAATTTATGGGATTATTGCCCTTGGTTATGGCGTTGTGCAGGGCGTTCCGCATAAATCCAAAAAACCTGAAGAAATCAGCCACTATGAAGGTACCGCGCCCGAATGGTTTACAAACGGCATCCGCGCTTTGCTGCTTGCACCAACCGCATTAAACAAACAAGCCTTTACCGTCCTCGGGAAAGGCAACCAGGTCATGATCTCCTGCAATAATGGCATATTCTCCCGCGTTGATTTGGGCATTGGGAAATATCATTTTGAAATTGGCGCGGGCAAAGAAAATTTCCAGTGGAGAGAACCCTTTTTGTGGGTTTAACTGCCGGTTTGTTCCCAGCGGAAATGTTCCATATCCACACAGCCATTGGGCAGGAACACCACGCCATCCGCTTCCAGCATGGCGCGCTGGATATCCGCGCCGCCAAACGCAAACGCAGGGGAAGTCTGCCCGTTTTGCGTCACAACCCGGTAGCAAGGGATATTTTCCGGATCTGGGTTTACGTGCAGCGCATAACCAACTACCCTTGCCCAGCGGGGATTGCCTGCCAGCCGTGCCACTTGCCCATAGCTGGCAACTTTGCCCCGTGGGATGCGGCGCACAACTTGATAAATCAGTTCAAATGTATTTGGCATGGCTTCCCCTTTCTGCAATTCAGCCTTTATCCGGCGGATTTCTGCCGCTGCGCTGGTTGACAAATGCCCATGGCTCGGTAAAATCTTCGCCATAATTTTCATCCTCTACCGGTTCGCCGCGTTCCCGCTTTTTCTGCGCAATCTGTTTCCGCGCTTCATCAGCGGCGTCCATCAGCCCTTCCACTTCTGCCGTGGCTTGTTCCAGCTCGGTATGTAACCGCTTGTCTTCTTCTCCCATCCATTGGTCACGGTTTTCGGTTTCGCCTGCTTCTGCCTGCGCTTTTTCCAATTTTTCGCTTAACTCCAGCAGTTCTTTGTTTTTTGCTTCCGCCTGGGCTTCCATTTGCCGAATCCGTTCCTGAAGCTGCCCCAGTTCCTGTTTTCGCAAATCGATCAGCTTTTCCAGCCGGGTTACTGCCGCGCGCTGGTCTGCCAACGTGTTTTTCACATGGCTGTATTTATGTTCATGTTCTGAACAATCCCGGTTCAGTTGTTCCCAAGTCGTTGCCGCACGGCGCAGGCGTTCTTCAATTTTCAGCACTTCGGTAATCGGTTCTAACCGGTCAGGGCAAAACAGTGCCGCAACTGTGACATCATCACCGCTGCCGCGGCGGCTGAGGTTTGGCAGGTATTCTGCCGCAGCCCGTTCCAGTCCTGGCATACCGTCGCTCAGGAAAATAGAGGACAGCACTTGGCAAAAGCCATAGGCACCATCCAAATCAGGATAGGCATCCTCAACGCCATCGGTACACAAAAACACTGCCGCAGGCAATTGTTCACTGAAACAGTGCCGGAATTCATTTATCACATCTTCATCACACACAGAAGTTGTAATATTACCTTCGCACCGCGTATCCCATGGGATTGGCTGTTCGCAGGTGCCGTCTGTACGCACAGCAATGCAGCGCCCATCTCCTTGATGGATACCAATCCAGTATTGATCTGTGACAAGTGCGGCGATAACCGTTGTGCCATATGCGCGTTCCACATTTTTCCCATCCAAGTATTGACGGCGGCACTTGAGGCTTACATTTTCCATCTGCGCTTCTGAAAAGGGATAGTCAAACATATCCGCCTGGATAAGCTCCAGCCATTTGGCATGGATTTTTTGGAATACTTCCCGCATCACCTTATTCCGTGCGGCATAATCCCGCAGCTGCACAAGTGATGCTTCCGATGCAAATTCCATCAGCACTGTTGCGGCAGCCTGCACAATAAAGCGTGCGCCGCGTTCACTGCGGAAATAATCTGCACCGCCATGCCCATCGGCAGCAATGGCGATGGAACAGCCTGGCACACCATCTGTTGCCAGCGCAAAATCCTGACATACAATGCCGGTTTTCATATGCCGGCTCCCGCGTTCACTGCGGGAAAATGCACGATAACTCTGCATAGAGAACCTCCTGTGGATGCGGCATTTTCCCCATTTTTCCACATCCATCCCTGTTATTATACACCACACCAGCCAGTAAATCAATCTGCCGCACTGGAAACAACCGGACAGTCAGCGGATATCCCCGGATAAATTCACTGGCACATCCGCCGTTGTCGCAACGGCTGTGGACACCCGGTTGACCCGTAAATCCCGCAAAATAAGAGTTAGCGCCGCATTGGTGGAACGGGCATGGTGCATCCCCAGCACCGTTGTGGCTGTTGTCCCATCAAAAGAAGCAAGCATCAATCCGGCAACCTTGCTGGCTGTTTCAGTTTCATCATTGGCAATAACGGTTGCGTCCCAAAAGCGGTAACCTGCCGCAATCGCGGCATCCCGCTGCGCCGCATTTAACTGACTGCTGCCCTCCGCAACTGAAATCAGCCGGGATGTCATACCTGTCAGTGCAAACAGGCGTGCATTGGCATCAGATAACAGCCCTGGCTGGTCAAACGTGGACAATGTGACCAGAAAACCAACGCCATGCCCTTCTGCCGCCATGCGGCGGACAAATTCCCCATCCCATTCTTGTCCAGCAGGCAGGAAAAACGTTGCCCTCCTGCCATATGCCGAAAGGGTATCCAGCAAATCGCCTGAATACTGGTTTGGCTGCCCCGAAAATGTCAAATAAATCTGCTCCGGGCGGATGGCTGCCGGTGCAATCGGTTCTTCTGGCGGCACTGGTTCCGGGCTGGTATCCACGGGTTCAGGCTCAGGCTGGGGTTCAGGTTCAGGCTGGGGTGTGGGTTCAGGCGGCAGCTGCGGCGGGCCTTTGTATGTATTGACCATACTGCTCATATCCTGGGTTGCCACCGCAATAAAAACATGGTCTGAAAGCGCCTCTGTTCCATCACAGATGCGCAATACCTGGTAATCGCCAGCAATCAGCGAAAAAGACAGTCCATAAACGCTGCAAACCAATTTGACCGGCACATAAACGGTATCATTGATTGAATATGCGGGCTGTTCATAGCTGTTCATGTATTGGTCAGAAACATAACTTTGCGACAGGGAAAATGTCAATATGGTGTTACCATCCTGCAAAATCAAGGTATCGCCGTCATCCTGAAGCTCTGCGGAAATCGGGAACTCCTCGGTAAACACACTATATGGCACATACCATTCACCGCTGCGGCGGGTTGGCATGGTTGATGCGGATAAGGGTAAAAAACCATCATTGACAGCTGTCAGGACAATCGTCGCGGCGGAAGCCCCCGGAATCAGCATTGCAAGAATTGCAAAAAGCAATATCACTACTGCAAAACGGTATTTTTTCATTGGCGCCACCTCCAGCCGGTTTCATCTTATCTTTTATGATTATACCACAAGCGGGATATGATTTTAAACCCCAACTGATTTGGGACAATCTGCCGCCCTGCATCATGGAATAAAATTTGACATTTGCCCTTAATTTTTGACCAATTTTGTGATATAATATTCCCAGCATAGAAAAACACCTTGCATATCAAAAAACTTTCCAAGTGTGTGTCTGCCCCTTAACCTTTATACTGAAAGGACGATCTTGCTATGCCCAGTTCTGAAATCGGCATTCTGCCGCAGTCAATCTGCCTCAATTTTACTTCGCCGAAATCTGCATCTTCTTTATTCCTTTTCCCTTCTGGGTGCGGGCATATCTTCGCCAGCCGGGATTATTATGTGAAACGCAATTTTTTCCCGCCCCTGCTGCTGGCTTATATACGCGCAGGCAAGCTGTGCCTTGAAATCGAAACTGACCATGCCGTCGGCTATTATGAAGCCACTGCTGGGCAAATCCTTCTGTTTGACTGCACAAAGCCCCACCATTACTATGCCGCGGAAAATGGACTGGACTTTCTGTATATCCATATTGACGGCGGCAACAGTCATGAACTTTGCGCCTATATCAACCAGTCCTGCGGCATCCTGATTGATGGGATGCAGAATGAATCCATCCAGACCGAAATCCTGGGCCTGATTTCCTTTTACCAGTCCGGTGGAAGTGAATCCATGTTTGCGTCTTCACTGCGAATGTATCGTATTTTAAGTCTGTTTGACCAAGCGATTATGTCCCCCTGCCTGCGCAAAAATGACGATTCCATCCATCGTGCCATTTCTTATATCCGCACCCATGTCGGCGAGAAAATCACCCTGCACCAGCTTGCGCAGATTTCCGGTTTAAGCGATTTTTATTTTTCCCGCCTTTTCAAGGAAATGACCGGGTTTTCCCCCAATGAATTTGTCATCAACAGCCGGATTGACCATGCAAAAACCCTGCTTGCCAGCACCACACTGCCAATCAGTGAAATTTCCCAGCAGGTCGGCTACCCCAACAGCAGCAATTTGATTACGCATTTTGTGCGCCGCGTTGGCATTTCGCCCATGCAATACCGCAAAGGGCTGGTCAATAAAGCTGATATGCCCCTGACCCTTGATGACACCGAACCGTCTGACCCCTGATTTTTGATTCCATAGAAACGAGGTGTTCCCCTTTTATGGAAAATATGCTTTGCTGCAAAACCATTGCACATATCCGCACCGATTTTCCAACCAAATTCGGCATTCCCCGGCAAAGCGGGCTAATTGACACGCTGAAAGCCCAAATTATCTTTGAGCCGGAATACCGCAAGCCGGAGGCGTTCCGCGGGCTGGATGGCTATTCCCATTTATGGCTGATCTGGGAGTTTTCCGCCTCCATCCGCAGCTCGTGGTTCCCAACCGTACGCCCGCCGCGGTTGGGCGGCAACCAACGTATGGGGGTATTTGCAACCCGTTCTCCTTTCCGCCCAAACCCTTTGGGGCTTTCCTGCGTAAAGCTGGAACAAATTGCGCTGCATACCCCGCAAGGCCCCATTTTGCACGTATCCGGTGCGGATTTGATGGACAATACCCCGATTTATGATATCAAACCCTATCTGCCTTATGTAGACAGCCATCCGGAAGCCACTAGCGGCTTTACAGAAACCACGCAGGCACATCAATTATCTGTGAATTTCCCCCAGGCGCTGCTGGCACTTGTGCCAGCGCATTTACAGCAAGCCCTGCTTGCCGTGCTTGCGCATGACCCGCGCCCCGCCTATCAGAAAGACCCAGACAGGACATATTTTCTGGAATTTTCCGACTATGAAATCGGCTTTACCGTTGATGGCACACAGCTTACTGTGCGCCAGGTCAAACCGCGCACAGTAAGCTGTGTGC
>CAXHNU010000030.1:0-5971 GCA_964017555.1 uncultured Butyricicoccus sp.
GAGGAAATGGCAAGAAGATCAAGCAAACGTAAAGTGATGCAGAAAACCGGAAAGACAGAACAAGGGAAATATTCATCGAAATATGCCTTATCTGAATTGCTGATTTGCGGCGAATGCGGAACACCATATAAACGTTGTACATGGTCGCGAAATGGGAAGAAACGAATTGTCTGGCGGTGCATTTCAAGATTAGAGTTCGGTAAAAAGTATTGCCATAACTCGCCGACAATTGATGAAGATAAGCTGCAGGCTGGAATTTTAGCAGCACTTAGCCGATATGCAGCCGAAGCAAAAGAAATACAGGATGCAACATTCAAACTGGCATCCCTTGCGAAATGCGGACAGGAATCTGACGGCATGAATCTGCTAATCCTGCAAAAAAGGTTGGAAACAGTGACCAGTGAACAATCATTAATGTTGGACAGAGTGCTGGCGGATATGGAAAATGAAACACTGAATGCACAGCTAAAATCTCTGATGGAAGAAAAGTTGAGCATTCAAAAGCAAATTGACGCCCTGCGCCAATCCAAAGATGGATTGGAAAATCAGGCATCTTGCTTACAGGAGATAAGAGCGGTATTAGAAGAACTTCCAACGGAACTTGCAGAATTTGACGATGTGCAGATTCGCAGATGGACAGATCAAATCACAGTGATTAATGCTGAAAAAATAAAAATCCGACTTCGTGATACAAGAATAGAACTAGAGCAGGATCTGTGAATCCGACTTGTTGAATATGCTGTAAGTCGAAGGAAAACATTCAGTGGGTTTGGTGATAGCTTTAAAAGCAGGAAAATAGTATGGTGATTGCTGAAGTAAAACAATGATATGGAGGAAGTGCAAATGAAAAATGTGCCAACAGATTACACTGCATATAGCAGTGGCGAAAAAATTTGTCCTCGATGCGGACAGATTTACAGAACTCGATCAGCAATTGCCAGAGATGGGAGCGGTGATATTTGTCCAGACTGCGGCATTTTCGATGCACTGGACAGCATTGGGATGGGTAAAACCAAACAACAGGAAATTCTTATGATTGTATATGAAATAATGATAGAAAAGGAGTGGAAAGCATGATTATGATTAACAAAAATCCTGATCCGAAAGTGATGTTAAAGCAGCTGGGGCAGGATGCCATTAACCTGCTGGCAATGTGCAGCATCGACAGCACTGCGGAAGTGAAACCGCTGGAAGCCGGCATCCGGCTGTTAGGAAAAGCATGGGATTTACCGGAAGAAGATGTACAGGCACAGCTGGACAGCATCGCAGAAGAACGTGAAAATGTGATGTTTCAGATTTCAGGAGATGAACTGCCGGAGGATGAACTGCTGAACAGCTATGATGGTGCAAAAATCGTGGAACTTTTATGGGGACTGTTCAACACAGCAGCCAGGCTGGATGAGAAAGACGAGCGGAATGTAATCCTGAAGTTGGAAAAATATATGGCGGATTATCTTGATCTTGACGGCTGGATTATGGAGAAAGAATTCAGCATCCAGGTTGTGACGGAAATCAGGAGAAACTGAAAGTCAGCAGATAAAAACAAAATCAGAACAGAGGCAGCCGTTCCAAAACTGTGGCTGTCTTTGCTCTGATTTCGTACAGGCGTTTGGCGGGCTGCGACCGCACGTGTGCGGTTTTGGAACAGCAAAGCGGATAGGAATACCCACAGAGAGATTCAGCCCGCACAGCCCGCCGTCCTCAAAAAATCAGATGGTAAAAGTTTCGACATGATACCCTTTATTGCACATTATGAATCGTTATGCTCTATTTTCTCAATCAGGCATTCATGATGTTTTGTATCCTTATTATAGTTAATCCCGATTAAAAATATTGTTCCAGAATAGCCTGCAAGTGCTTTCACATATTGCTTTTCTTTGACCTGCTGAATAGCACCTTGCGCAGAATGATCCCATTTCAGTTCAACAATCATCGCAGGTTTATCTGGGCTGTTGCTTCTTGGTGTAAAAACCATATCGGCAAATCCTTTTCCGGCAGGAAGTTCCCGTTTCAGATAATAGTAATTTCTTGCACTGTAATAGGCAAGAGAAATGACACAGCTAAGCGAATTTTCATTATTGTACGATAAAATGGAAGTTGTATCCATATGAACAGAATCCAATCCTGCCGCAACAGCTCCGATATCGCCATTTAAGGTTGATTCTAATAATGATTCTGAAGCAGTAATAGACCGCATCACTTCCTGCCAGTTTGATACTTCAACTGCATTTACAAACTCACCACGAACTTCTTCGTTTGGGATAAAAACCTGCTGCTTTTCCGCATCATATCCCAGATATCCTAAATGAATCAGCAGGGTGAGTACGTCATCTTTGGTTTTGAATGTTGTCATATCATTGGTGAAGTGTGCAGGATTGATTTTGACCTTTTCACCACCAATCATTTGAATCACAGCATCTTTCAGCCCATCATAGTTCATATCAATATAAATCCGCAGTGCTTCGTAAGTTTCAGTTTGTGTCCAGAAACTGCTGAAACGTAAACTTTGCATTGCATCAACGACTGATTTTGGATTGTATATATGATACTCATTATAGAACCGATAACCGTCATACCAGCGCTGGGTTTCCTGAAAATCTTTGTGCCAAGTTTCACAAAGCCGCTTTACTTCAGATTCTGTAAATCCAACATAAGGCGCGAGAATATCTGGATCTGTCATAGAAAATTCTCTGAACATATTGAGTGCTGAGTGTGTGCCATATTTTTTGACTGGCAAAATACCTGTCATATAAACCAGGTTCACATAAGGTTTATCCTTCCATAAAGCGCGAAGAAAATCCAAATAATCTTTCTGTGCATCTAAATTATCTTTCATCTCACGGAAGATGCAGTCCCATTCATCCACGATGAAGATAAAACCTTTTTTGCTTGCTTTGAAAATGCGGTTTAGTGCAGGCACCAATCGTGTTTCTTCGGAATCAATAATATCTGGATAGGCTTCCCTCAGTTCAATAAGAATTTCCTCCTGAAAATAGCGCAGCATTTCGCGGATATCTCCGGATGCCATACTTAAAAAGTCCTGCATATTAAGGAAAATTACATTGTATTGATTTAAATATTTATCAAAAAAAGGATGTTTTGCAATTTCTAATCCCTGAAACATTTCGCGTGAATCGCATCCGCAGCTATAATAAGCGATCAGCATTTCTGCTGCCATTGTTTTGCCAAACCTACGTGGGCGGCTAATACAAACAAATTTCTGTCGACTGTTCAAGACTTTATTTGTATAAGAGATAAGTCCGGTTTTATCCACATAAATTTCTGAACTAAGGGATTCTGAAAAACCATAGTTTCCTGGATTTAAATAGATTCCCATATTGCTCGCCTCCTGTTCTGCAATAGGTAAAATGTTGTAACGAAAAATATTTAATGAATACATTTCTTACCTGAATTATACCATGCCAGCAGGAAAATCGCAAGTCAGTTGCCGCGAATGTCATGCCAGCAAAAAATATTTAAAAATTCTTTGAAAAAAGAAAAAATCCTCGATGAAAACTGACAGTAACAGGTACATCTTTTTTGTCAATACATGACAGGTTGTGTTGATAAAAAAGATGCAGCGCGTTTAGAGCACACAAAAGTGTGCTCTAAATCTATTTTTGAGAGAAATAAAGCGTTTAGAGATGTGAAAAAGTTGCGATTGGGAAACGTTATTTCAGAATAACGAAACCAGAGATGCAAAACAGGATTTTTCGCAATTGACCAGACTCGAACGCTAAAAAGGAATCTTTGTACGATAAAAATTGCATAAAATTTTACAGAAGCCGTCTGTTACCTTAAAAATTTTTTGAGGTCGCAGGCGGCTTTTTTCGTTGGTATATATGCCTGGTTTGTAGGTTAAGTTTCGGTGGATTTGGTAATCGCTTTCAAGATAAGATGATGATATACTTGAGTCAGAAAACAGGAAGGAGTCAAACTATATGGAAGAAACAAAGAATTTATGTGTACAACTTCCAATCAGTCTGCACGCGAAGGTTAGGGCAGAACAGGAAAAGTCAGGGAAGGTGCTGACCGCATACTTTACCGAATTACTCACTGAATATTACGAAAAGAAGGAGAAGAAAATGGAAAACACAAGGACATTAGCATTTCAGGTGCCGGAGGAAATGTTCCAACGAATTAAAGCCTATCTCACGGCTGAAAGTGAACGTGTCGGACGGAAAATCAGTCAGCGGGAATTTATCCTTGGGCTGATCGAAAACGCGCTGGAACAGTCAGAAGAATCCACAGGGGAATTCACGGAGGAAACCGCAGAAACGGCATGAAACCAGCCGGAATACAACTAAATATTAGCAACCATAAGCCGCAGGTACTACCAAAAAGAAATAGTGCCTGCGGCTTTTTCTGTTCAGAAAAGAGGTGAAAAGAACATGAAACAGGAAAAGTACAGACATTTTACGGATGCAGAAATACAAACTGCACGGGAAACGGATTTGCCAAACCTATTGGCGGCATTAGGATATCATGTCACAAAAGTTGGTAATTATCATTCCACAAAAGAGATGGATAGTTTACGCATTAAAAACCGTCGAACTTGGCGCAGATATTCGGAAGGAATCGGTGGGGATGCAATTACATTTTTGCAGTATTTTCATGGGATGAATTTCCCTGAAGCTGTAAATTATCAGCTTACTTTTCAAGGGATTCATCGGGCAAGAGAACCGCCTGGAAAAGTCAGCAGCCCAGTGCAAAGGAAATCTGCTATCAAAGAAAAAACAACATTTCAACTGCTAGAAGCGAATCCAGAATGCCGAAGGGTGTTTGCCTATCTTCGGAAACGTGGGATTTCATCACAAGTCATTCAGGCTTTTGTGAAAGCTGGATTGCTTTATGAAGATGCAGAACATCATAATTGTGTGTTTGTCGGCAGGAATCGTGATGGAAAAGCAGTTTTTGCAACAAAACGTGGCACATATGACCTTGGCGGGAAAACCTTCAAAGGTGATGTTACAGGAAGTGATAAGAATATTGCGTTCCGGCTTCCATGCAATAGAGAAAATGATACAGTATTTGTCTTTGAAGCACCGATAGATTTGATGAGTTACTGTACTTTGCACCGTGAAGCGAATTGCAACGCGATTGCACTTTGTGGGCTTTGTGATGGCGCATTAAAGATGTATCTTGCAGAAAATCCAAACCTGAAACACATTGTTTTGTGCCTGGATGCTGATGAACCTGGACAAAATGCTACTTTACAAATGAAAAAAGTGTATGAAGCACAAGATTATGCTGTAACAAGAATCGTTCCATCCTACGGGAAGGATTGGAATGAGTATTTACAGCAACGGCAAAAAGTGAAGGAACGGGGGCGATAAACCTTAGAATTGCAGGGATTAACCACTAAAACTATCAAAAGAGAGATTTATTTAAACAAAATGAAACAAAATTTACACCGTGTACTGTCTGCGATTCTGGCAGTTAGTATGCTTACAAGCTGCGGCAGTATCGCATTTGCTGCCCAACAAAACAGCTATCATGATCCGGCGGAACATTGGCTGGAATCTGCCAGCCGTATGAATGAACTGGATGGCAATGCCATTGTGACACATGAAACCATGGCGTGCGGCGAATGTCTGCGCGAAACCATGTTTACATGTTTTCGCACACCAGAATATTCGCGGACAGGTGAAAGTGCACTGAACCGCAATGTTCGCTACTCGGACGGCACCATGTATTCCGGCACAAGTAAGGGCAATGTTGATGCTGGAATCCCCAAAAAAGGTGGGTATTATACCGGGCATCATTGGGCGAAAGCTGTGTGTGATGTGTGTGGCACAGTCAACTTCAATATGAATAAGACCGGCTATGAAAAGTCAAGGGTGAGTTAAGGAACCACTGATTAAAGCTCCTCTCAAATCACATGCAATCGAAACATGATACAAAACCCAAGTATAGAGTCGTATTGGGGGAGAAAACACCCATTTCTCACCCTCCATCCGGTCTAAAGGGC
>CAXHNU010000030.1:6067-30923 GCA_964017555.1 uncultured Butyricicoccus sp.
TCCCTAAACTGCTGGAAATGCTGGAGTTGGAAGGATGTATCGTGACCATAGACGCCATGGGAACGCAGACTGAAATAGCAAAGAAAATCACAGGAAAGGGTGCAGATTATATCCTGGCGCTGAAGGAAAACCAGAAAACACTCTATGAAGATGTGCGGCTGTTTTTCGAGGAATACCGGAAAAATCCGGCAGGAATAAGTCCGGATTGCTGTGCTGTGACACACAGCCAAGGCCATGGACGTTATGAACACAGGACATGTTATATCAGTGAAGAAATTGGATGGCTGGAGAGCCGGAAGAAGTGGAGCAATCTCACCGGGATCGGCGTCATTTTCTGCAAAACAGAACAGGCAGGAAAAGTATCCAAACAGGCGCATTATTTCATTTACAGCCGCAAAGATATGACGGCAAGTCAGGTTTTAGAGGCAAAGCGCAGCCATTGGAGGATTGAAAACCAGCTGCACTGGGTACTGGATATGCAACTCCGTGAGGATGAAAGCAGGGCTAGAGCGGACAATTCCGCCGAAAACCTGAACGTTATCCGGCACTGGGCGTATAATCTGCTGAAGGCTGAAACCTCTGTGCGCGGCAGCTTCTCCGATAAACAGTTCAAGTGCTTGCTGGATGAGTCCTTTCTGGATAAAATTGTCCGTTCTGCCTTCTGTTCATGATTTGTTTACTCATTCAAATACCCTGGCATTGCAGCAGGTACATTCGCAGCATGGTTTCAATCCCGATAGGCGGACGACCACGTTTTCCCGTGGGATAGTGGGGCACGATCAGAGATACCCATTCATCCCACGGGATAATCTCGTCCATGATCTCCAGAAATTCTTCCCGCTTTGTCTTCTTTTTCCGATAAGCGTATTCCATGTCGCTAAAACTTTCCTGTTTCATGCCACGCGCCCCCTTTTCCCCTATTATACCACACCTTCTTGACTTATGAAGGATTAAATCAGTGGTTCCTTAAAATCATATTCCATAGCAATATCCTGCTCAATTTGATTTAGCACCGCATCAATCATTTCGGTCTGCCAACTTGGACTATGCTCCATAAATTCAAATTGGCTCATCTGAATACGTTTAATTTGTATCAGCACTGTTTCAAGTAAATTCCTTTTCATGCGCTCAAATCCAAATTTTTGTTCACTCTGTTCTTTGAAAATTTGCTCGAAAAATGAAAAAATATAATTTTGCTCTGTTCGGTTTAAGTGAATAATTCCTTGACTATTGATGTTGCCAACATGTTTCAACGGTATTCGGTTATCCGAATCCATCCATACTGCTTGGATATCCTGAAACCGCTTGCGAGCGGGTGTCTTTTTCTGAAGAGCGGTATATTCAATATCAGAAATAAATTGTTCCGATTCATAATCCAGTATTTCACGACAAAACTGGCAATTGCACATCTCAATTGTATCGCAAAAACAATACGCATGTGGTTGATGCGGCGGAATAAGGAATAGATCACCAGGAATCAGAGGGATATAATTCTCACGATAAAAATGACGGCAGCTTCCACGCAGAATTAGTACCATTTCATAAAACTCATGCTGATGCGGTTGAATCGTTCTCCCTTTTATAAAACGAATTTGAGAAAGTGTTTCATATTTTTCTAGTGTGATTCCGGATTGGTCAGGATTTAACCATTCTAAATATGGTATCATATAGCACCTCAAACAAAAATGATATACATTGTTTATGAAACTTCTACAATCTTAAAAATTAATTCTCGTTTTATGCTAGGTTATGATTCTTTTATTCTATCACATCCTATATCAGTATGCTAGAATAAAAACAACAAAAATTCTAATGCATAAAGACCATTTCAGGCAAAATAATATCTTGCTGCATTTTGGATAATTTAATCACATCAGGAGGGTTTTTTATGAAACGCATTGACAAAGGCGCATGGGGAAACTGGATTACTGACGGGTGGCCGCTGAATCAGGTCGTCATCTCTGCACATGACAAAACAATTTTACGCGAATTAGCAAAGCAGTTTCGCGAATTGTGCGAACGGCCGATTGAACAAGAAAAAATTAAACTTTGGACCGCACATAACGATTTGCAAGATACCCGTCCACTGATTCTTGTTGATATGGAAAACGGATGGAACGAAGCAATTCAGTTTGACCGTGATATCCAGTGCACAGGTATTATGGCAGGTGACTGGGAAATGTGGCTCCGCAAGGAGATTATGTATGGTACACAAATTCAAGATGATAAACCGCTTACACCTGTATTTTACTTACCATATCGCGGTATTAATACAGAATGGGGCATTACAGATGATCACGAGGGGGGCGGCGATATCAATAAAGCTTATAGTTGGAAGCCCCGGCTTGCCGATCTCGAAGACGAAGAATTTGAAGAATTAGATTTAACGACTGTCCTGGAAGATCCTTATGTTAAAGTTGATGAAACAGCATCAATGGCAGCATATAACCTGGCAAAGGAAGTCTTTGACGGAATTTTAGAGGTCGAATTCCGCACATGGTGGTTCTGGTCTGCACACATGGTGTTAGCATATTCTCATCTTCGTGGGATTGATGGCATGATGATAGACTTCTATGATTACCCAGACAAAGTCCATGAAATATTTCAGAAACTCACGTCGGGATATATTAACAAACTCAAACAAATTGAACGAGAGAATCTATTATATAATAACGTCGGCAACACATTTGTTGGCTCTGGCGGACTTGGATGGACCAACCAGTTGCACCCTGACCCCCAAAATGTAAGATTGAAAAATATATGGGGGTTATGTGAGGCCCAGGAGGCTGTCGGAATGTCACCCGCAATGTTTCATGAATTCATTTTCCCATATCACAAACAAGTTGCCGATTTGTTTGGATTAACCTGCTATGCGTGCTGTGAACCAGCGGACCCATTTTGGGAAGATATTAAGACTTTGCCTAATTTACGCCGTGTTTCAGTTTCCCAGTGGGCGAATGCCGAGAAAATGAGCGAATATCTCGGGCGTGATTTTGTCTACTCTTATAAAGCATGTTCTTCTGATGTTGCTGTTCCAAATATGGATGAAAACCATGTCCGCAAGACATTAGCACATACATTGGCACACACCAAAAACAACCATGTAGAGTTTATTTTAAAAGATTTGCACACCATCGGGAACAAACCGGAACAGGTATTCCGTTGGGTAGAAATCCTGCGTGAAGAAATTGCAAAAATTTATGGTTAATCATTACATCGCTTTGCAACCTACCTCAGCAACTACTGCTTAACTATTAAGGACTAATGTTTAAGTGTAACGCAGCTAACGAAAAAGCCGCCTGTGATCTTGAAAAATTTTCAAGGTCACAGACAGCCTTTGTCAAATTTTATTTAATTTTTATCGTACAAATATTCTCCTTTAGTGTTCGAGTCTAGTCAATCGCGAAAAATCCTGTTTTGCATCTCTGGTTTCGTTATTCTGAAATAACGTTTCCCAATTTTCCCAACCGCAACTTTTCCGCATCTCTAAACACTGTATTTCTCTCAAAAACAGATTTAGAGCACACTTTTGTGTGCTCTAAACGCGCTGCATCTTTTTTATCAACACAACCTGTCATGTGTTGACAAAAAAATGTACCTGTTACTGTCAGTTTTCATCGCGGATTTTTTCTTTTTTCAGAGAATTTTTAAATATTTTTTGCTGCATGACATTCGTAGCAACTGACTTGCGATTTCTCTGCTGGCATGGTATAATTCAGGTAAGAAATGTATTCATTAAATATTTTTCGTTGCAACATTTTACCTATTGCAGAACGGGAGGCGAGCACTATGGGAATCTATTTGAACCCAGGAAACGAGAATTTTCAGATGGCGTTACATTCTAAAATCTATGTGGACAAAAGTAAGTTGCTCACTTATACCAATGAAATGATTAAAACCAGCCAGCGTTTTATTTGCGTCAGTCGTCCTCGCAGATTTGGCAAAACAATGGCAGCGGAAATGCTGATTGCCTATTATAGCTGTGGATGCGATTCACGCGAAATGTTTCAAGAATTAGCAATTGCGGAACATCCTTCTTTTAATAAAAATCTAAATCAATACAATGTGATTTTCCTCAATATACAAGACTTCTTAAGCATGGCATCTGGAGATGTATCGAACGCTATTGCTCTTTTACAAAAACGTGTTTTGAGAGAATTACGAAAAAGTTACCCCGATTTCATTGAACCAGACGAAATGTGGCTGACAAATGCTTTCAGTGACATTGCAAGTTCAACCGGGAAAGGTTTCATTTTTATCGTGGATGAATGGGACTGCATCTTCCGTGAGATGAAAGATAATTTAGATGCGCAGAAGGATTATCTGGACTTTCTTCGCGCTTTATGGAAGGATAAACCTTATGTGAATCTGGTTTATATGACAGGTATTTTGCCAGTAAAAAAATATGGTACACACTCAGCACTGAATATGTTCAGCGAGTTCTCTATGACCAGTCCTAAACGACTCGCTGAATATGTTGGCTTTACAGAAGATGAAGTGCAGAAATTATGCACACAATTCAATATGGATTTTGAAGAAACCAAACGCTGGTATGATGGATACCAATTCCGAAGCACAGCGCATATATATAGTCCCAAATCTGTTGTCGATGCTATGTTAAACGAAGAATTTGGCAGTTATTGGACTCAAACTGAAACTTACGAAGCTTTGCGAATTTACATTGATATGAATTTCGATGGGCTGAAAGACGCCATTATTTTAATGCTTGGCGGCGGTCGGTGTGAAATTGATACATCTTCTTTTACCAATGATATGACAACATTCCAGGTCAAAGATGATGTATTGACTTTGCTAATCCATTTGGGATATCTTGCCTACGATGCGGAACAGAGTGAAGTTTTCATCCCAAACGAGGAAATACGTTCAGAATTTGTCCGTTCCATTCGTGTAAGCGACTGGCAGGAAGTGATGAAATCCATAAATGCCTCAAAAGCTTTGCTGGAAGCTACTTTGAATGGTGATACCGACACAGTTGCAGCAGGATTGGATTCAGTCCACATGGATACGACTTCTATTTTATCATACAATAATGAGAATTCACTTAGCTGTGTCATTTCTCTTGCCTATTACAGTGCAAGGAATTACTATTATCTGAAACGGGAACTCCCTGCCGGAAAAGGGTTCGCCGATATGGTTTTTACCCCTCGAAGCAACAGTCCGGATAAACCTGCAATGATTGTTGAACTGAAATGGGATCATTCTGCGCAGGGTGCCATTCAGCAGGTCAAAGAAAAGCAATATGTGAAAGCACTTGAGGGCTACTCTGGAACGGTTTTCCTGATTGGGATTAACTATAATAAGAATACGAAACATCATGAATGCCTGATTGAGAAAATAGAAATCAGCAGTTCATAAATATAGTAAAATATTTACTTGAAACTTTGACCGTTCGGGAACGGCGGGCTGTGTGGACTGAATTTCTTTGAGGGTATTCCTATCCTCGTCGCTGCTTCAAAACCGCACACGTGCGATCACAGCCCGCCAAACGTCTGTACAGAACCAGAGCAGGGGCAGCCGTAGTTTTGGAACGGCTGCCTCTGTTCTGATTTTGTTGCTTATCTGCTGGTTTTCAGGTTCCTGACTTGATTTCCGTCACAAGCTGGATGCTGAATTCTTTTTCCATAATCCAGCCGTCAAGATCAAGATAATCTGCCATATACTTCGCCAGCTTCAGGATTGCATTCCGATCATCTTTGTCATCCAGCCGGACTGCAGTGTTGAACAGCCCCCATAAAAGTTCCATGATTTTTGCACCATCGTAGCTATTCAGCAACTCATCCTCCGGCAGTTCATCTCCCGGAATCTGAAACATCATGCTTTCTCGTTCTTCTGCAATGCCATCCAGCTGTGCCTGTACATCTTCTTCCGGTAAATCCCATGCTTTCCCTAACAGTCGGATACCTGCTTCCAGCGGCTTTACTTCCGCAGCACTGTCAATGCTGCACATTGTCAGCAGGTTAATGGCATCTTGTCCAAGCTGCTTTAACATCACTTTCGGATCGGGATTTTTGTTAATCATAATCATATTCGTATGCTCCCTTCATCATTTTTCTATAAAACTGTTTTGCTTCAGCAATCACCATACCATTTTCTTGCTTTTAAATCCATCACCACATCCACCGAATATTTTCCCCTGGCTTACAGCATATTCAACAGGTGTGATTCACAGATCCTGCTCCAACTCTATCCTTGTATCACGGAGTCGGATTTTTATTTTTTCAGCACTCACAACAGTAATCTGATCTGTCCATCTGCGAATCTGCACATCGTCAAATTCTGCAAGTTCCGTTGGAAGTTCTTCTAAAATTTCTTTTATCTCCTGCAAACTTGATGCTTGATTTTCCAATCCAACTTCGGTTTGGCGCAGGACGTCAATTTGCTTCTGAATACTTAACTTTTCTTCCATCAAAGATTTTAGCTGCGCATTCAGTTCCTCATTTTCCATATCTGACAACACCCTGTCCAACATTAATGATTGTTCACTGGTCACTGTTTCCAACCTTTTTTGCAGGATTAGAAGGTTCATTCCGTCAGATTCCTGTCCGCATTTTGCGATAGATGCAAACTTTAATGCTGCATCCTGCATTTCTTTTGTTTTCGCCGCATACTGGCTGAGTGCTGTTAAAATTCCAGTTTGCAGCTTATCTTCATCAATTGTTGGCGAGTTGTGACAATATTTTTTGCCGAACTCTAATCTTGAAATGCACCGCCAGACAATTCTCTTTTTCCCATTCCGTGACCATGTACAGCGTTTATATGGTGTTCCACATTCGCCACAAATCAGCAACTCGGACAAAGCATATTTCGATGAATATTTCCCCTGTTCCGTCTTTCCAGTTTTCTGCATCACTTTGCGTTTGCTCGACCTTCTCGCCATTTCTTCCTGCACACGCTGAAACACATCACGTGGAATAATCGCTGGATGATTATTTTCGATGTAATACATTGGGCGCTCACCGCAGTTCTTTTTGACCTTTTTGCTGATGCAATCTGTGATGTAGGTTTTCTGCAATAATGCGTCGCCTATGTACTTTTCATTGGTCAAAATGTTGTGAATTACTTGATGTGACCATGTTTTCACGCCTCGTGCTGTTGGTAAACCTTCACTGTCCAGCATCCTTTTAATGTCTGCCAAGCTGCTGCCATCCAGATAGCTGCGGAAGATTCTTCGCACAATCTGCGCTTCGGATTCCACAATTTCCGGCTTGCCATCTGCACCTTTCTGGTAGCCAAGCAAAGCACGATATTGGAATGCAACATGACCTGCCTCCATACTTTTTTGTTTGCCCCAAGTCACATTTTTGCTGAGCGATTCGGATTCTGCCTGTGCAAATCCGCTGAACAATGTCATGATAAATTCGCTGGATTGTGTCAGTGTGTCGATGTTCTCTTTTTCAAAAATAACACCAATTCCCCGCGCTTTCAGCATACGTACAATTTCCAGGCAATCGACTGTGTTCCGTGCGAATCTGGACAGTGATTTTGTTAGAATGATGTCAATACTGCCACGCTTGCAGGCGGCAATCATGCGATTAAACTCTGTGCGTTTTTGCAGGCTTGTACCCGTGATTCCTTCATCCGCGAATAGTCCTGCCATTTCCCATTCCGGATTTTCTGCGATCTTTTGTGTGTATGTTCTTTTCTGTGATTCATAGCTGTTCAGCTGTTCTTCACTGTCCGTACTGACCCGGCAATATGCCGCAACACGTATTTTATTGCGCCTGCGTGGCTTCCTCTGGGATGTCGCATCCTTTGTGGCTGGGATAATTGTTACACGTGGTTCAGAAGTTTGCTGTACCATGAAAATCCCTCTTTTCTTTTGCTGTTATGGGTTAAAATATGCGATAATTTGACTTTTCTATGAAATTATAATACGTAAATTTTCTGTTTAGAATCTTTCTGTTTTTCCAGTCGGTTTTGCTTATTTCAAACAGTCATATCTTGCGGATGCTGCTTTCAAAATCAATTGCATGATCTCTTGCGGATTGTTCGGATTTTCCATTTCACGCCGGATCACATTTTCCAGTTTGAACACTTCATCCGATGTCTGATAATCTCGCATTTCAATTTTTTGATATGATTCCGGCTGTACCTGAACGTCCTTTTCCTTTGATGCAGATTTGTGTTGTCTTTTCGTTGTTTTACTGCGAATTAGAGCTTGAACAGCTTGAAAATCTTCCGATTGGATGATTTCCGGATATCCACATTCACCTGTATAACGTGGGTTTTCTAACATTCTTTTAATCTTGTGCTTATTCCAAGATGCTGAATCTTCACTATATGGAACATTTTCTGCATTCAAAATATCCGATATTCGCTGATATGATTCACCTGACTGGTAAATCTCAAAGATCCTTTTTACAATTTCGGCTTCCTGCGGATGTATGGCAAATGCACCATTTTCAATTTTATATCCATATAAAATCTTGCGATTTTTCATCGGTTATTCTCCTGTAAATGTTCCGTAAATTCCAGTCCGCCGAACAGCCGGAACCGGATGCAGGTTTGCGATTCTGCGGTGATTTTCTGGGTCAGATCCGCGAACAACTCCTCATCGAAATTCTCCAGGTTTTCTGCACCATGTTGGATAATCTCTGCAACCTGCCGCAGGGTTTCTATGGTTTCATCGACATCTTCATTTTTTAACATTTGCCGCCGTTTTGCACGCAATTTCGTTAATTTTACATCGATTTCACTCCGTTTTGCAATGCAGGCATCCATGTCCAGAAGCCCCATCCGCTGCAATTGGTTGATTTTGTGATTCTGCTCCGCAGCTTCAGCAATGGCTTTGTTGATTTCCAGCATTGCAGAATTATTCCGCTGTAATGCCTTGTTTAATTCATCCAGTTGTTGAAACATTGGTGTTAAAATGACATCTTGATGATGTTTCAGCTTGCTATACATTCGGATAAATGCGGCATAAATTTCTGTTTCAGGGATTCTGCCGATTGGACATTCCGAGGCATTATCATTGTGTTTTCGGCAAACCCATGCAACATATCCACTCTTGGTATGTCGCCTGCAAAATGGTGTTCCACAGCTTCCACAAACCATTTTCCGTGTTAAGGGATACACTTTTTCATCCTGCATTTCTCGTTTTGCTCTGCGTTCCCGCAGCTTTTGCGTTTGTGCGAAAACTTCACGTGTTATGATTGCCGGATGTGTATTTCGGATATAATATTGCTCTTTTTCACCATGATTATCTTTTTCGGTGAAGGGAAGCATTTCGGATGTATATGTTTTCTGACACAGGGAATCGCCAATATATTTTTCATTGGCAATCATGCATTTAATTTGCCCGATATTCAGGTTTATCCCTTTATCGTTTAACATTTCAACTATATGCCGAATACTTTTCCCCTGCACATATTGCTGGAAAATCCAACGGACGACCTCTGCTTCTTCCGGCACAATTTCAAGAAATTTTTTATCTTTCAGACGATATACATATGGCGCGTTGCAGGTGATAAATTCCCCACGCTGCATCCGTCGCTGATAGCTGATCCGCAGATTTTGCGAGATGGATATGGATTCCTGTTGTGCCAATGCGCCAGAAACGCTTACCAGCAATTCTGTGGAGAGCGTTTCCGTCTGAATGTTATCTTCTTCAAATTCAACCGTGACACCAAGCGCCATCAATTCCCGCAATGCGACCAGGCAATCACGAGTATTCCGCGCGAATCTGGAGATTGATTTCACCAAAATTTTATCGATCTTGCCTTTTCGACAATCCCGAAGCAAGCGGTTGAAATCTTCACGCTTGTCCATCCTTGTGCCAGTCAAGCCCTCATCTGCATAGATATCTACAAATTCCCAACCATCATGCGCTTCAATTTTTGCGGTATAACTCCGAATTTGCGCCGCATAGGAATGAAGCTGGTCGTCAGAATCCGAACTAACCCGGCAATATGCCGCAACCCGTAAGGTTTTATTTTGCATGATTGTCGGCGGGATAATCTTCACTTTTCCCATATAAAATCGCCTCTTTTCCTGTCTTTACAACAACATTACTACACTTTTTCGCAAATATCCAGAACTATTCCCAAACACTTGCTGGGCGGTATTCCTGTGTGGCAAGATCTTTTGCGACAGCAAATTCTTCTGCCGTCAGCAAGCCACGCTTGAACATTTTCTTTAACAATTCTAAGATAATATAATAGGCAATTTCATTCTTGATATTTAACATTTTCACAACCTCATAAAATAATCTCCAGTTTTCTTTTCACGAATAAATTCCTACACATCTTTCAAGTTAGATGTGATCTTCATTTTCGGCAAAGTCCGCCGAACATCATCAAAATAACGCTGTCCCTTTGTTGCACGTTCATCCAGAATTGCAATCACACAACTGTCATTTTCGGTACGGATTGCCCGCCCAAAACCCTGTCTTAATTTGATTTGCATATCTGGAACAACAATTTCACGGATAAACTCCTGCAATGTTGGATAATTGTTTTTCAGGTGATTTTGTATTGCATCAGGATAAGGAAATGGCAGGCGTGTAATCACCAACAACGACACGCAATCTTCTGGAAAATCGAATCCTTCCCAAGCTGCACCAGCCGCCAGCAATACACTTCCCGGACAACATTTAAACTGTTTCAGGATATGCTTTGCGTTGCGACTCATGGTGAACAATGGATACGGTAACTTTGCGGCATTTAATCGGATCTGTACTGCTGACATAGCTGCATAAGACGTGAACAATATCAGTCCATGTCCATGTGTTGTGTACAGCAAAGCAGCGATTTCCTGCGATATTTGGTCAAAATATGCTCTACTTTTCTGTTTTGGTGGTGAATTTGGTAAGTACAACAGGCAGTTTTTCTCATAGTCAAAAGGTGAAAGAGAAACAGATTCTGTCACGCGATGATTGCCTAACAAACCGACTTCCGCTTTGAATCTGCTGAAATCCTCCCCCACAGAAAGTGTGCCGGATGTTAATATGATCGACTGCTGCCTGCTCCAAAATATGCGGTTTAGCTGGTCTGATAAGTTCAAAGCTGCCGCACAGAATTTCGGATTTTCATCTTCATCCATTGCAATATATCGGAACATTTCATCTGAATCTGAACATAAAACTTCTGTCGTGGACAGTAGTTTTTTCAACTTTTGCTGTGTAGATTTAGATAATGATGCTCCTGTCTTTTCGTCAATATTCCGCAAGATTCGATAAATTGCTGACAGTATCGGGAGGAAGTTTGGGAAATTTAAAGATATTGCTGATTCTCCTGTTTTCACACACAGTTTTTTCTGTAGAATCTTAAAAATACTTTGCAGATTCCTCGCTTTTATAAAGTATCTTTCCTTCTTTAAGCTGTCGATTATCGCTTGGATATCCTCTAATTCAAGTGATATTCCGAACATTTGCTGTGCTGCTTCCGGCAGTTTATGTGCTTCATCAATAATCAAAACATTACTGTCCGGAAGGATGGTTTTACGTCCACTAGCGCGGTGAATCGCATCTGCTAACAACAGATTATGATTGCATATCTGAAACAGATGCCGATCTAATCCGCAAGATTTCATAAATAATTGATACCTGCAATTATTACCTCTACAGTCACAGTGTTCCGGAACATGGATGTGCTCCACATCATATTCGCTCAGAAATTTTGCTGTATCAATGTCCAGTTTCGTCCGCAGCGAGAGCAGCATTTCTGCTGCTCTCCTGTTTTTCTTTTTGAAGCGGATTCTTTGCAGGTGTTTTTCTAAACGTTTATCGCACACATAGTGCGATTTCCCTTTGCGGACAACTGCCCGAATCGGGTTATGTATCATATTATCAGCCAGTTAAGTCTTTGACAAAAACGGCAAATACTCATTTTGCATTGCGTTTTGTAATGCAATGCTGGATGTGGAAATAATCAGTGGCTGGAAAGCTTGTCCGCTTTCCATGCCGCTGATATGATATACAATCCCTGCTGCCAAATACGCGTAAGTTTTGCCAATTCCGGTTCCTGCATCACATAATGCAATCTTTTTGTCGAACATTGCATCCAGTATCCGATGGCTGAGTCGCATTTGTTCTGCCCGTTCTGGCATACCATGCTTTGGCAGCAGCTCCTTGAAAATATGCTCTAATCTTTTGTGAGCATCCTTGATTTTTGTGGTCATTCGAGATATTTCCTCTCAAATTTTATGGTTTCATCGTATTTGCAGCTCGCACCCCCAATGAAAAGGGAACAATTCGGGCGGTTGGCAACCTTCGCGGGCAATATACCAAGGGTCTTTACTGCTTTCAACCCAAGGGCAGCGCCATCTGTCTTACGTGCAGACCAACAGGTGTATCATTATCCCCGGAACATCGTCATCGCGAGCAGTTTTGCCAAAACTGCTCCGCTGCCGTATGAGATCGCTCGCCGGAAAGGATTTTGCTCCCTTCCAGGTCATGGCGCATACGGCAGCTTTGCTCATCTGCCCCGGGCTGTACCCGATTGCTGATTCTTCAATTGTCAAGGTTCAATGTAAAGGTTTTATTCAACCCCTATACTTCTTATCCCGAAATATCCGGGGGTGCAAACCCTATTTCTCAAAAAACTTTTTAATTTTTTTGAGAATACGCTCTTTGCGTTTGTGGATTGCCATATCCGAAACGCCAATCTTCCTTGCATATTCCCGAATTGGAACCTCATTGAAATACAGTGTCTGAATCAGCTGCTTTTCATCCGCAGTCAATGCAGCAAGTGCGGTAATAAGCTGCACTTTATGTACCTCAAGCTTGTGCTGTTCTTCTTTCTCAAGCACAACATCTTCTGCTGATGGCGTATTGTCATCTGCATACAAGTGAAGCGGAATCCCCTGCTCTTTCAGGTATTCCAGCGAAACCTCACGCATACCAGACTGCCACGCTTGTTCCTCAAGGTAACGCTCCCTGCGATCCATTTGAGAATAGGAACACTTCCTCCGTGACTTCCACATCAACAGCATCCACAGTGATGATATTTGCGATAACCTGCCCATTTTCATCATAAACGCGGCGATAATTGCGTTCTTTCTGCTATTTTTTCATCGTATGTTCTCCAATCTTGATTTTTTTGCGGAAACCTAAGATTGGAGATTATGGATATTTCGCGATGTATGCTTCCCACTGACAGGTTTTCATTGCCCTGACTCCATTTCAGGAAACAATAAGAAACACATAATGTTTTCCGTTTAACGGCTTTGCATATACAAAACAGCTTCTTTTGTGTCCTTTTGAAGATGTAGGGAAGTCTTAAAATGTGGTTTTGCATTTTTCATGCAATGAAAAACACAAAACAAAAATATAGGAACAGCATTTGAGCTGTTCCTATATTTTTACTTTGTAATTTTGCCGGATTTTTGTGTATCTTCAATCGCCTGTTTTAGAATATCTGGCACAGGCAAACCAATATCTACTGCATTTTCTAGCACAGAAATACTTTCATTACATATATAGAAAATTGTAATTGCCGTACCAAGTGTATTTCCATGCCCTATCACAGCGTGATCAAAAAGATATCCCAATGCAATAATCATAAAAATCAACAATTTTCTGCAAATTCCGGCAGCGCCGATTTTGCTGGACAATTTTCGTTTTACAATTGCGCGCAAAATTCCACTGATATAATCAAAACAGACACATATAATCAATACATATAATAACGAATCCATTTGATTTATCAGATAAAGAAAAGCTTTTACCAGATAATTTCCTGCGCATTGCATCCAATCAAATAACATATTTATTTTCATCTCCTGGAAAAATATTTTATTTATACATCGTTTCAATCCGGCTGATGTACAAATCTTTTGTCTTTCAAAAAGTAAAGAGCATTTTTTATTGATATCTGTAAATGCTGTAAATAGAAAACTTAAAACATTCCCTTTCAATAAATATAGACATGGCTTCTGCCTGGTTTTGTTGCACTTGGTCAGTGCTTTTTTGCCTAATACAAAAATTAATTTTTTTTGCGCGGTTCCCGAACAGCCTGACATCGCTTTCAAGCAGAATCTCGTACTTTTTTCGCCCGTAAATATGATATTTCGCCATTTTTCACCCTAAAACATCCCGTGTTGTATATAACAACGTACCACGTGATATTTTCAAATGATTAATCTTCTGCGATAATATAGATAACTGAAAGGCGGTGCGTCATATGAAAGAAAAATGGTATACACAATGGGAATCTTTTGGCAAACGCATTCAGCTGACAAGAGAAAAAGCAGATATCACACGCGAACAACTTGCCCATGCCATTGGTCTTTCTAAAGAAAATCTCAGAAGAATTGAATGCGGGCAGCAATCAACAACCATAGAAACGCTATATAAAATTTCCTGCATCTTGAATGTTTCTGTTGACTTCCTGCTGCGTGGTACGCAGCCTTTTAATGAAGATGATGCCGTGCTTCAACAGGCTCAAACCGATAAAGACCAAATTTATTCACTACTCCAAAATCTTTCGCCAATGCAAATGCACTTTGCCTGCCAATTTTTAAACGCATCCATACAATTCTTCAATCGTTTCCTACACGACAAGGAGATATAACAAATATGCCAGAATTAATCGAGTCCTTTCTTCAAAATCACAAATTATATAAACTTTTATGTCAGATCGCCAAACAGGATGATAAGGCTTTAGAAACACTTTTTCGAGATTACAGCGCCTTTATTTATAGCCATATTATGAATTACACTTCTGATAAAGATATTGGTGAGGATATTTTGCAGGAAATATTTATCCGTTTGTACCAGTTAAAGCCACAAAACATCCCAAACCAAAATTGTACCGGCTGGCTTGTTCAGGTAATTCACAACACCGCATATACATATTTGGCAAGACTCACTGCAAAAACCAGTAAATATATCCCGCTATTAGGCTCTGATAAACTTGAATTGTTGCCAGAACCTTTCCCAGAAGATAATATTTTGTTTTCAATTGATTTCAGTAATTTATTGTAAAGACTTGACACAACGTCCCATCAGGTTTTATTATTACGATGTCAGGGATATTCATTTGAACAAATTGCGGCACAACTTCAAATGAGTTCTTCTACTATGCGCAGCAAATATTCCAGAACCATACAAAAACTAAAAATGAGATTGGAGAAATATTATGAAACAGACATTTAATGAAAAAGAATTACTTGAATACTTTGCACGCCATACATTTGAGGATAAAAAAGACAACTTATCCGCAATAAAAAAACGTTTAGGTATTTCTGAGGAAACTGTGCGAAAAGCATCTATGCTTCGCAAAAAGAAACTTTGCTATGCTTTATCTGGCACATCGCTTCTTTTGTCCTTGATTCTTTATTTTGGATATCGTGCATTGCTGCTTAGCGATACTGCCAGAACATATTTCGCCGCGAAACAGGATTATTTGCAAATTTTCAATAATATGCAGCACCCATTTGTGATTCAAGGGATAACCGCAATATGTATCCTGCTGCTTATCGCCACGCTTTCTTTTTTTATCGCTGGCATATTTCTCGAAAAAAAACAAAAAAATAAGAAAAACTGCAACATTTTCATACCGCCTCTTAGTCTATATATATGTAAGCCTAAAATATATGGACTTAGGAGGTATTTTTTATGAAAAAATTTATCAACATGACAGGCTGCTTACTTCTTATTCTGGCTGGGATTGCCACTGCCCATGCCTATGCGATTCTGTCTGCGGGTGGGTTTACACCATACCCAACACAGGTCGTTTGTCATCAAGGGTTCGCATCTTCGGTGAAAAGTGCTGTATCCAATGCGTGCAGCGCCTGGAACAATGCTGGTGTAGGTACATTGGTTACTCGTTCATCCAGCACACACAGCAATCAATCTGATTTTCCACTGAAAAATAACGCAAATCAGATTACCACCATTTCATATGGACAAACGCTGGATGTTATGTGCAGCAAATTAACACAGGTAAAAGTTATTGGGTTCAAACGGTACAACACAGAAGTGGATATCAATATTAACACATCATACCCCTGGGCGACCAATGGGGATTCAAAGGCTTACGATGTGCAAAATGGTATTGCTGGGGCTTGATGAGGAACGCAATAAGACAGGCAGTACCATGTATTTTCAGTTGAGATTGGGTGAAACGCTCAAGCGCACTTTGGATTCTGATGACATTGAAGGGTTAAAACAGATTTATAAGTAAATACACCTGCGGAGGGATAGCAAAATGATTAACTCTATGACAATAAATGCAGTTGCTGGGGTTCTGGCTGCATTGTTTGCCGTTTTAAGTTTTTTCTCTGCCCGGCAAATCCAAAAAAATACGGACAAAAGAAATGACTTCATTGCTGTGCATCAATATATGAAAGCACTTGAACAGCGTTCTTTTATTGACGCCCGCGCTCATGTGCATAAACTGACAGAATCCGGTCAGCCTTTAACCAAGGAAGATAAAAATGCTTCACTCATTGTGAATTTTTATCATCATTGGGGGCTGCTTGCGCAAAAAGGTTATTTGCCTATGTGGGTATTTGAAGAAGCCGGGCATGGCATGGTCAGAATGTATGAAATGACTGAAACATACATTAAAACCCGCCGTAAACTGCACGGCGATGACACTTACGGCTGTTACTTTGAATGGCTGTATCAGGAAGTTATCCGTAAGAATCCTTCCATATAACCCTTGCTTTTTCTCTTTTCCCACATATGGTTTCTCAAATTTTTGTTGCTGTATTTTTCATTACAGCGGAAAGGACTGCTATTATGATGAAGAAAAAATTATTCATTTGTTTGTTGTGTTTCTGCCTGGGGGCAGGTGTCTATCAAGTGCTCCCACGTGAAACTTACATACGTGCTGATGCTTCTACCGCATTTATGTCGCTGGAAGAAATGATTTGCAAATCCGATCTGATTTTGACTGGTACTGTAGGCGCCAGCGAAGAAAGCCAATGGGATACTTCAAAAACGGGTGAAAAACTACATAAAATCCATACGGATGTGAATATCGCGCCTACACAAATCATTCAAGGCGGACAGGCTGCCAAACAATCCATTCAGGTACGCACACAAGTCGGAGAAATCGGAAACACGATTCAAACAACGTCCAGCTATCCAACTTTGGAACAGGGTGAAACGGTGCTGCTGTTTCTGACAGAAACTGAAAATCATACAGAACCTTATGCAATTTTAGGTTCATGGCAGGGAAAATTTGTCCTGACCGAAGAGGACGGCATTCCTGTATATACCAATGGACGCGATGCGATTGCACCCGCCGCGTTGGATGAAACCATCAGTGAAATATTAGATACTTATGCAGGGACGCAATGGGAAAGTGACTACTACACACCAGAAGAAATCGAAAAAATGAACAACGCATTATTCCATGTCGATGAATAAATTGCGCTGAAAAGGAGATTTCATGCCCCTTTTGGAAACAGAAGGGGCATTTCCTTATCTATATAAATTTTTTGCAGGAATAGACTTTACGCTTAGAGGAAAGTGTGGTAAAATATAAATATATTCTACTGCGGTAGTTCTTTGTGTGTATGGGGCACTATGCAGAACATAGTGCCCCATAACAAAAGTTAATCAACCAGCAAGGTTTCAAGGATGCCGCTGACACCCTGTATGCTGTCCCATTTATGGCGGTCACTATCCTTTGGATATTCACCGCAATCAAATTTTTCAAGATGCGAATACGCTGCTACCCGCGCCAGCTGCAATATAACTGCAGCCACTGCGCCCGGAATACCAGCAGTCACAAGTGCTGCGGAACCAATTTTCAGAACACCATCACAATGATAATGTACTAGGATTTCCACAACCATGGAGTCCTCTGAAATATTCAGCTTTTTGCCGAAAAACTTTTTGTACTCACTGAGGATATTCTGCACCATTGGACGCGTACCATGCCCCCATTTTGTCAGATATGACTTCAGCGCGTTATTATTGTGGATACGTGCCCACCCGGGTTCCAGTTCAATTGTAACCCCATTGTAGTGATACATTTTCGTTGCCATAACGATTCTCCTTTATTAATTTGTATTTGAAGCTATAAAACATGAAACTCATGTCTTTTGGGCTTCTAACTATATAAGGAGATACTTTCGTATAATTTGTAAACGTGGAGGGATAAAAAAATGTGTGCAAGGAAAATATGGATTCGTTTTTGTTGTATTTTGATCTATGTATTATTTTTAGGTAAAGTAACTATCGTTTTTGCCGAATTGGCAATAGATTTTATATATTATGAAATCGAACATATCGGCGGAGAATATATGTATATTGGGGATATTGAACCTCATGATTCCCATGGTTCAGGTTTGAATGTTCTGCAATCTGACCGCCAGAACCATGGCGGATTTATGTGGGTGATGTTTGATAAACTGGACAGCATGGTATACTGGGATACGTTCGTTCCTGCATCCAAAAAACTCAAAGTGAAATCTTCTCTTGCAAAGGGGGATGCGATCCTAAAAATCACACAAGGGGATGGATGGCGCATTCAAAAAATCCCGTTGACTTCGGGAGAAGAAAAAATGGTTGATGTATCCGAATGGAGCATGGATGAATCTGTCATTCTATGGTTAATCGTATCTGACGGCGAAAATGGTCAATTTATTATTACACCTGTTGAAGAAACGCCATAGCAATTATTACAAATGCGCAATCTGAAAATCATTTCAGGTTTGCAGATAAATACTACATATGTGGAGGGATTTTGTATGAAAAAAATTATCATCTGCCTGGGTTTGCTGCTTGGCATCAGTTTGATGCCTGCCCAGGCAGCGGATACAGCGGAAATCGGTATGCACCATACTGTTACTTATGGTTATTATATTAACCAGTCCGGCGAAGTCCGCACCTGGAACGGGGCGATTATCCCGCTTCCCGGACGTGCTGTTGATATTTCTTCCAGCGGTATTTTTCGCTCTATCGGTGCTGTATTGGAAGATGGCAGCTTGTATACCTGGGGGAAAAATGAATCTGGTCAGCTTGGTTTAGGGGATAAAACTGACCGTGAAGCACCAACCAAAGTAACTGGAATTTCCAATGTGGTTTCAATCAGTATGGGCCCCTCGCAAAGCGCCGCGCTGACCTCGGATGGTTCTGTCTATACCTGGGGATATATGTATAAATGTGATGACGCCAATTATAACCCTGTTTATGAAGAGGTAAGCAAGCCTCGGCGTGTAAAGGAAATTTCCAATGCTGTTGCTGTTAATGGATATGGTGGATTTAGCGTCATATGCCGTGACGGAAGCTTATACAACTGGGGCGGCGATGCAGGTGACAATGGCTATGGAGAACTGCGCAATACGGCTAAACCTGTGAAAATCAATTTGCCGCCAGTGCAGGCAGTTACCCGCGGACACAGTGCTACTGCCATTGTTACGCAAGATGGAAAACTATATACCTGCGGCGAAGGCAATGGAAGTCTGGGGCGTCATACCGGTGAAGCAGCTGCAAGCTCGCCTGGATTACTGGATATAGAACCTGTAAAATCTGTTTGCCTTGGGCAATGGAACTATGGCGCGGCAATTACAAACAATGGGGCAATTTATCAATGGGGTTCTACCCGGCGCAATTCCAAAGAACCTTCACCGGAAACCGACTGCGATACGCCTGAACTTCTGGATGATTCCCGTGACTTTGTGCAGGTATCACTTGGAGAAGGTGTAAGCGCTGGCATTACTTCAGATGGGAAATTGTGTACCTGGGGCTGGGGCGCTGGTGAAGAATTGGCTCTTGGAGGAGGTTATGCCTTCTACCAGCGCACCTTCCCATTGGTTGACCAAACAGATGCTATGGTCCCCGGTACTTTACCTGCTGGAACGCTGGACAACCTTTCTGCAAAACAACGTACGTATACCGCATTTACAGATGTCGATGAAAACGCATGGTATGGCGCAAATAAAACTCGTACCATTGCCGAGGCTTATGAATTATCCCTTGTGGACGGCACTGGGAAAAATAAATTTTCACCGGAACAGCCCTTAAAAATTTCTGAAGCAATTCGGTTGGTCTGCACCTTGCAGGGACGTTATTCCGGCGGCAATGGCATTTATACGGGTTCTTCTCCCTGGTATCAGCCTTATGTCCATCATGCGATTACGACTGGAATCTGTCAGATTGGGGATTTCAGCGATTACACAGCAAATGCCACCCGTGCGCAAATGGCATATTTATTTGCCCGCTCCCTTCCAGAGAAAGAAATTACTTCTGTCAGCCAAAATATCCAGATCCCCGATGTAACCGATACAACGCCATATGCCAAAGAAATCCGGCAGCTTTATCAGGCGGGCGTACTGGCTGGCATTGATACTACTGGTGCTTTTGCACCAGACCGAACAATTACCCGTGCGGAAGCAACCGCCATTTTCCTGCGGCTGGTGCTGCCAAAACAACGGATTATCCCGGAAAACACGGGTTCATCTGAGCCGCCAGCAGAAAATAAGCCGGAATCCCAACCCGATACATCACCTGAGAACAAGCCAGAACAAGAAACACCGCCATCAGAAGAACCTCTGATTGCAGGAACATGGGAAGTTGTTCAAAATGGTGCCACACAGCAGGCAGTCCGCAAAATCAATGGAGAAATTGTTGCAAAAAGCACAATAGACGCGGATAAAGTCTTTGTGATAGCCGGTGAAAATGGTATCTTTGCACAAAAGGACAATGCGCTTTTCTATTTGAATCCGGAAACATTGCAGGCAGAAAAAATTACCGATATCCCACCAAATGAGGAAAGCGTATATGGATCTTTGTATTATTGTGAAGTATTTGGCGGATACAAAGGCACTGTTTTGATTGGTATGAATAACGGTTATCCACCAAGTACGCTCGGGCTTTCTCCCCCTCCTGCCACGCTTTATACCTGGTATGCAAATACTGGATTGCAGTCAACAGACATTGACTTTTATCCCGGAATAAACCCAATGACACCAATAACGGTACTTGGTGATCAGGTTCTATATGCTGCTGGGGCTTATGGTGTAGTAGCGCTTTCTGCAGATGGAAAAGTAACCGATCTTCCTGCAGATGCTGTTGCAATGAAATATATCGACCATACCTTGTATCTTATCAGCGGTAATGGCTCAGATACTAAGCTCCGCCCTCCCGTCCCTGGCGACTATAATACACAAGGCGGTTCAATGGTACGAAAATATAAAGATGGTACCATGCGCACGATTTTTATATTGGATGGTTCTTTGGTTCGTTTTGATGAGCTGCTGTCAGCAGAAGGAAATACTGTAACCGTCCGTGGCAGTCTGCATTGGAATGACCAGCCGGAAAATGAAATCTGGTATTTAACATTTCGCGGTACTGGCAGCGATGCGAAACTGATTCAAGTAGACGGACCTTCTCATACGCCGGATAATTTGAATGGCTTCAATACAAAAGAAGAAATTGATGCCTGGTGGAATGTGCAAAAGGATATCACATCCGATTAACAATTATCTCTTTATTGATATGTTTCTGCCATCATACCACTTGCAGACATGAGGAATAAAAAAATGCGTGTAAGAGAATTATGGATTTGGCTTTGTATTACTTTAATATGTGCCTTATTTTGGGCGCCGATTATCCCACCACTTACATACAGCATATATTTTGAACTGATTGAACAGGTAGGCGGAGAATATATGTATAGCAAAGGTATTGGTGGTTCCCATGGTTCGGGTTTGAATGTCCTGCAATCTGACCGCCAAAACCATGGCGGACTTATGTGGGTTATGTTTGATAAACTGGACAGCATGGTATACTGGGATACATTCGTTCCTGCATCCAAAAAGCTCAAAGTGAAATCTTCTCTTGCAAAAGGGGATGCTATCCTGAAAATCACACAAGGGGATAAATGGCACATTCAAAAAATCCCGCTTGTATCGGGAGAAGAAAAAGTGATTGATGTATCCGAATGGAGCATGGATGAATCTATCATTTTATGGTTAATCGTGTCTGACGGCGAAAATGGTCAATTTATCATTACACCTGTTGAAGAAACGCCATAGCAATTATTATAGATGCACAATCTGAAAATCATTTCAGGTTTGCAGATAAATACTACATATGTGGAGGGATTTTGTATGAAAAAAATCATCATCTGCCTGTGTTTGCTGCTTGGTATCAGTTTGATGCCTGCTCAGGCAGCGGATACGGCAGAAATCGGTATGCACCATACTGTAACCAATGGGTATTACATCAATAAATCCGGTGAAATGTATACCTGGACAAATGCAATCATTCCATTGCCGGGACGGGTGGTCGATATCAGCGCTGGCAGCCAGCATATTACAGTTGGGGCTGTGCTGGAAGATGGCAGTCTATACACCTGGGGACGGAATGAATATGGACAGCTTGGCACAGGGGATAAAACCGACCGGGAAACGCCAACCAAAGTAACCGGGATTTCCAACGTGATTTCCATTGCGATGGGACGTGGGTTTACCAGCGCGGCAGTCACATCAGATGGTTCTGTTTATGTTTGGGGTAATCTGTATAAAGGCGATGATAAGCAATATAATCCTGTTTTTGAGGATGTTTTATCCCCACGGCGTATCAAAGAAATTTCCAATGCAGTTTCCGTCAGCGTAGGTGATAATGGTTTTCTTGTATTATGCAGTGATGGCAGTGTCTATAGTTGGGGCAGTGATGATGGCGGCAGCAATGGTTATGGTGAACGGCGGAGTTCTGCAAAACCTATCAAATTGAACCTGCCGCCAGTACGGGCAGTCAGCCGCGGACGGTATGCAGCAGCCGCAGTAACAATGGATGGTAAACTATATACATGGGGGCAAAATGATAATCATATCCTTGGGCGCCCTTGTGATAAAATTGACTGCACACCCGGTTTGGTTGACATTGAACCGATAAAATCAGTTTGCCTTGGACAATGGTATTATGCTGCTGCGATCACACAAAAAGGCACCGTATATCAATGGGGTTCTACCCGGCGGGATGACCATGAAGCGCCCCCTGAAACAGACAGTGAAACCCCGAAAATATTATCAGGTGATACAGATATCCAGTTCTTACAGTTATCTTTAGGAGATGGCAGCGCCGGCGCAATTTCTGTCATCCGGACGGACGGTGATCTGAATACCTGGGGCTGGAATGAAAATGGGCAGCTTGGCATCAATGCAATAACCACGCCATATTATCATTATCCTGCTTCGGTAAGTTCTGATGCAATGATTCCCAATGCACTGCCAGCCGGAACGCTGGACAACCTTTCTGCAAAACAACGTACTTATACCGCATTTACAGATGTCGATGAAAACGCATGGTATGGCACAAATAAAACCCGTACCATTGCTGAGGCTTATGAATTATCCCTTGTGGATGGCACCGGGAAAAATAAATTTGCCCCGGAACAGCCCCTGAAAATTTCCGAAGCAATTCGGTTGGTTTGCACCTTACAGGGACGTTATTCCGGCGGCGATGGCATTTATACTGGATCTTCTCCCTGGTATCAGCCTTATGTCCATCATGCGATTACGACTGGAATCTGTCAGGTTGGGGATTTCAGCGATTACACAGCCAATGCAACCCGTGCGCAAATGGCATATTTATTTGCCCATGCTCTGCCTGAAAAAGAACTTTCTATCATCAGTGAATATATTACCATTCCAGATGTAACCGATACAACGCCATATGCAAAGGAAATCCGGCAGCTTTATCAATCCGGCATATTGGCTGGCATTGATAACACAGGTACCTTTGCACCAAGCCGGACGATTACCCGTGCAGAAGCAACCGCAATTTTCTTACGGCTGGTATCTCGTGAACGTCGACTGCACCCTGATGATCCGGACAGCAATTTACCATCCCAGTCCACACCGCCTGCGCAAACTCCTGATACGCCTGAAAACTCAAGCCCTTCTTCCCCTTGGAATGCTGTAGCGGGGACATGGGAAGATAAAGAAATCCTCACGGGAAAACCAGGGGAATCTTTATGGGGCGGAAAACATGAAGTTGTCCGCAAAGTAGATGATAAAATTGCAGCTTCCAGCAGCCTTTTAGCAGATAGAGTGTTCCTGAAAGGTGGGGCAAGCGGTATTTTTGCCCGAAAAGGAAATGAGTTTTTCTATCTTGACCCTGCAACGCTGAAAGAAACCAAAATCATGGATGTAAAACCCTATTATGTAGACCCGCTTACGCCAGAAGCAACTTTTTATCATATTAATGTCTGGGGCGGCAATCATGGGACTGTCCTGCTGGCAATCAGTCCGGATGGCGCAGATATCGCAAATATTTATACATGGAAGCTGGAATCTGGTTTACAGGAAACAGGGTACACCTGTAATGCAAAAGAAGATCAGGATGGTGCCATATCCTGTATGGGCGATGATGTTTTATATATCAATTCTGCACTTGGCATTTGGACACTAGACGCAGACGGCAAAATCAATATGCTGACAGATAAACAGTATTTCGACATGAAATATTTCGATCACGCCTTGTATTGCATCGGTGGGGAATTTGGAGAACATGGATATCTCGAAGGTGTTGGCACTTTTGGCGGGGAATTTTGGTCAGGTGGTGGCACCGAAGTTGTAAAACTTGAAAATGGTAAATTCCGAACCATTTTCAGCCCTCAAAGTAATCTGGAAATGTATTCAGATGAAATCATAGCAGCTGATGGGGATACTGTAACAATCCGGTATAAGCTCCAAAATGGCGACCATGCCCATACCTGGGGCGAATGGCAATTGGATGTTACCGGCAGCGGCACACAGGCAAAAGTAACCGCAGTGACTGGTTCCCTTTGTACGCCAGACAATATTGGTTATAACAATACCAATGAGGAAATCTTAAACTGGTGGAATGAGAAACTGTTTAAGGAACCACTGATTAAAGCTCCTCTCAAATCACATGCAATCGAAACATGATACAAAACCTAAGTATAGAGCC
>CAXHNU010000031.1:0-27682 GCA_964017555.1 uncultured Butyricicoccus sp.
CTGGCAAGCGGTATGGCTGTGACCATTGACGGCAAATTGGTGCGCACCAATACTTCGGTTGCCATTTCCCCAGGCAGTCTGGAATATGACAAAGGCATTGGCGGTTCGGCAAACGCCTATGATTTCGTGCTGGAAGCCGACCCTAACACGCTTGACGCCATTGTATTTGAAAACAAAACCTTGACCGTCGGCACAGATTACCGCACAACCGATGATGGGTTCCGGTTATACCGCACCTTCCTCAGCACCATCACCAAAGAAGGCGATTATATCCTGGAACTGCGTTTCAGCGATGATTCCACCGCACGGCTAAGCCTTTCAATTATTGATACATCACGCAGCAAAATCACTCCTGTGGAAGCCACCTTCGATAAATATGAGCTTTCCGCGCAAAATACCGAAATCAGTTTTTCCCTTGATACCCCCGAAAAAGTACAGCTTTCCAACATCCGCGTCGGCAGCGTCATTTTGACCCGCGGCGATGATTACATTTATTATCCCAACACCAATTCGGTTACACTGAAAAAAGAATATTTGGAAACCCGCGCTGTCGGTAATTATACGCTGTCCTTTAATATGAGTGCCGGCAATAACCTGGCAGTGCCGTTAAAAGTGGTGGATACCCGCCCGATTAACACATTAAGCACCACCGAGCTTGAGTTTGATACCAATGAAGCCAGCACCACTTATGGCGATGTGGAAGTCGGGCTGACCGCGGTAGACAGCGCCAAACTGCGGAATATTATCGTCGTTGGCGGCGATAAGGTGCTGGAGGAAAACTGGCAGTATGTTGTCACCTCGGCAGGCAATGTGCGGCTGAATGCCGGTGCATTGGCATCGCTTTCCAAAGATGTGCAGTATGTTGATTTGCGGTTCTCCATGTCCTCTGGCGTCAACCCTGTATTGCGGGTGAAATTCACCACTTCTCAGCAGGTGCGTGTCTTTGTCACTGGCGCGGATAATCAGCCGGTGCCTGGTGCTACTGTAACCATCCGCCCCGACAGCGGCAAAGCCGATGAGGAAGAAAAACAGTTGCAGGAACAATCTACCGATTCCAGCGGCTTAGCTGTATTCTATGCAAAGCCAGGCAGCTATATTGCTCGCATCAAAGGCGAACAGTTTGAAGAATCATCCAAAACCTTCCGTGTACAGACCGAAAGTCAGGATGTCAATTTCAAAGTTGCGATTCAGGAATCGGTAACGATTACCGTCAGCAATAAAATGGGCGCGAATGTCAGCGGCGCCAATGTCACGCTGGATGACCAGACCCTGACCACCAAAGAAGATGGTACGGTTGTCTTTACCGTGGAACGTGGGCCGCACACCCTGACCGTTTCCGCACCCAACTATAAAACCTATACCAAAAGTATTGAAGTGTCTATGTCAACCCGTGAACGTGTGATTTTAGACCGTTAAAAGATTTGCAAAACAGCACTGGCGGCGTTTGCCCTCCAGTGCTGTTTTTTCATGCGGGCACAAAAATCAAAAAATTTTTGAAAATAATCCTTGACGCGGGGCGGATTCGCTGGTATAATAAATATCGTTCCGAGCGACAAACGCGGATGTAGCTCATCTGGTAGAGCGCCACCTTGCCAAGGTGGAGGTAGCGAGTTCGAGCCTCGTCATCCGCTCCAGACAAAACCATAGGGATTTATCCCTGTGGTTTTTCTTTTTTTGCAGTGGTTTTTTCTGTCCAGATGTGGTATACTGTTGCTATGTAACTGTAACACTGTATTTTCAGGAGGAGCATTATGGCATTTGATATTTTATCCATCAAGCAGGTCTATGAAAATGAGGAGCTGAACTTTTCTACCGATGAGGAACGCGGGCTAATCCGGTTTTCCATGAATACAGAGGTTTCCCCCGATGTGCGCTTTATGGCGCGGGTAGTCAACCCCCGTACCGCACTCTTTTCCACCATCCTGCCTATGAATATCCCGGAAAAAAGCCGTATCGCGGTCAGCCAGTACCTTACCTATGTCAACTATACTTTGCTGCTGGGCAATTTCCAAATGGACTTTTCCGATGGCGAGCTGGTTTATCAGGCGGTTGGCGTATTTGAAGAAGAAACAGGCTTGCCGGATTCTGTGGTTGTTCGCCTGACTTATATTGGCTTTAATATGTTCGATAAATATGTGCCTGGCATTTTTGCCATTGTTTATGGCGGCAAAGACCCCAAAGAAGCCTTTGATGAAATCAACAACGAGGACGACGACTAAATAAAATGAATGCTGGGGACGGGGGAGTTTGTACCCCCGTCCCTGCCTTTTTCTGCGAGGTGGCACCCTTTCATGTATCATTCGATCCGGTTCAAATTTTTCGCTGCCATTGGCGCAATCGCTGTGATTTTTATTGGCATCCTGACTGCGCTCAATGTCACCTTATATGATAACTATTATTTATGGCAGCGTGAACGGACGCTCAAAGAGTTATATCGGGATATGTGTACCGTTTATGCAGAAGGCGGCGAAAACCTGGCGGCAACGGTTTTAAACAGCGAAGATGTGCTGGGCATCCGGCTGGCAATTATCAGCCACCGCAAGGTAATTTATGATTCGGTTGTTCGCGAACAGCCTTCCAGCATCATTGCCGCTTCAGAAAATATTTATAATGGGCTTTCCATCACCCAAAGCGCGCTGAATAAGGTAGATATGCAGGATGTCAACGAAAAAGGCGCGGTCATTACCAGTGTCATTGACCATAAACGCAATGAGGAATTTTTATGCTTGGTTGGGCGGCTTTCTGACCATGACGAATATCTGGTGGCAAGGATACCCTTTATGTATATGGAGCAAAATTCCGCGTTTAATATGGTGTTCCTGTTGATTTCAGGCGGTATCACATTGGTTGTCTGCACCTTTTTAGCTTTTTTGATTTCCCGGCACTTTACCCGCCCACTGATTAAAATGGGCAATATTGCAAACAGTATGGCAGCCCTTGATTTTTCGCAGAAATACGACGGCAGCCGGCAGGATGAAATCGGCTGGCTGGGGCAATCGCTCAACCGGCTGAGTGAACATTTGGAAAAAGCCATCGAAGGACTGCGCAAGACTAACGCGAAACTGGCAAATGAAATCCGCGAAAAAGAACGGGTGGATGAAATGCGGCAGGAATTTATCGTCAATGTGTCGCATGAACTCAAAACGCCGATTGCACTGATCCAAGGCTATGCCGAGGGCTTGCGAGAAGGCATTGCCGAAACACCGGAAGATATTGCATATTACTGCACCACCATTACTGATGAGGCAGTCCGGATGAACAATCTGGTGATGCAGCTTATGAATTTATCCAAATTGGAGCTTGGGCGCGACCAGCCGACCTTTACTGACATTGATTTGGATGAATTTTTACAGGTGATGGTCAATCAAACCGCGCTGCTTGCAGACAGCAAAAACCTGACTGTCGAGGTGCAGCAAAGCGGGCTGCATATTTTCAGCGATTATGGCATGGTTGAACAGGTCATTGGCAATTATTTGTCCAACGCAATCCGTTATACGCCGGAACATGGGAAAATCCGTTTATCCGCGGCAGCACAGCCAGACGGCACCCAAATCACCGTGTTTAATGAAGGTGAGGGCGTAACCGAACAGGAACTGCCCCGCTTATGGGAAAAATTTTACCGCACAGATAAAGCCCGTTCCCGGGAATCTGGCGGCAGCGGCGTCGGGCTGAGCATTGTAAAAGCAACCGCCGATCTTTTAGGCGGCGCTTATGGCGCGCGCAATGTGCCCGGCGGCATGGAATTTTGGTTCCGCATTCCAGAGCACCAGCAAAACGAAACCCCTTAGATCCCCCCTGCCTGCCAAAAGCGCAGCAAAACTTTTTGGTTCGACCTTTTGTCCCAGAAATTATAGTTGCCTTTTGGCGCAGTTTCCGGTATGATAGCAAGGGGGCGTATCCAGTCCATTGAGGAGGTTATTTTTGTTATGAAAAAATCCTTGTTTTTATTCTTGGCGGTCAGCCTGCTGGCATTTGCCGGCTGCACAAAGCAAAAAGACCCTGCTTCATCGGTTGCACCAAGCAGTACAGGCAGCGGTTCACTGCCTGTGCCGGAAAAGAAGCAGCCTGAACCGCCTGTCAGCCAGGATGTCACCATGTCTGACGCACGCAATCTGCTGGCAGAAACCATTGATACCGATACATATATGCTGCTGGACGCAAAAACCAACTTGGAAATTGCAGGGGAAGGTTATTATGTGTTTATCGTTGCAAACCGCGAGGATAACAAGGCGGTTGGACAGGTTGCGGTAAGCAAAAAGACAGGCGAAAAATATAATTATGAGGGCGGCAACCATTTGGGGGATTATTCCGAGTTTTCGCTATATGACCCCGAAACCGATGCGGTTTATGATTGGGAAGGCAGTTTCACCGATGGCACACAACAGCTTGAACTTGTCCCGATTGATGATAATTCCTTTGAATACAGCATCGGGGAGATCCGCGGCACGGCAAAAATCCAGGCGGCTGCCGCAGAAGATACAACCAACAACATTACTTTTACATGGGATAAAGATGCGGAAGGTGCGCTCACTTTATCCGGCGCGGTGGAAGGCATATTCAGCCCTGCGGCGCAATAAACTATAGGGATATGAAAAACAGGGGCGGCTGTGCCGCCCATTTGTTTGACCCGCTTGACACCAAGGACAAGGAGAACAATTTTTGATGGTAGAAGTATTAAAAGCGATATTCCTTGGCATTGTTGAAGGCATTACCGAATGGCTGCCGGTTTCCAGCACAGGGCATATGATCCTTGTGGATGAATTTTTGCAGCTTGACGCCTCCGAAGCGTTTAAGGAATTATTTTTTGTTGTCATACAATTTGGTGCGATTTTAGCCGTTTTGACCTTATATTGGCGGCGATTCGTGCCGCTGAAAAAATCCAAGCGGGGACGCACCGTCGGCGACCCGCAAGTGTTCCGGTTATGGCTGAAAATTATCATTGCCTGCGTACCCGCGGCAGTGATTGGCATTTTATTTGACGATAAGCTGAATGAATGGTTTTACAATTTCCAAACCGTTGGGCTGGCGCTGATTGTCTTTGGTATTGCCTTTATCGCCGTGGAAAACCACAATGCCGGGCAGCAGGCACGCGCTATGCACGTGCATGATATCACTTACCGGGATGCGTTTATCATTGGGCTGTTCCAGCTGATCGCCGCGATTTTCCCTGGTACATCCCGTTCGGGCGCAACCATTTTGGGCAGTATTGCCATCGGCGTCGGGCGTGCCGCCGCCGCTGAATTTACCTTTTTCTTAGCTGTACCGGTTATGTTTGGCGCAAGCCTGCTCAAATTTATCAAGCTGGGATTTGATTTTGCTTTGTTTGAATGGGTTTTGCTGATTATCGGTTCAGTGGTTGCCTATTTTGTATCGCTTATTTGTATCCGGATGCTGATGGGCTATGTCAAACGGCATGATTTTAAAGTGTTTGGCTGGTATCGCATTATCCTCGGCATTTTGGTGCTTGGTTATTGGGGCTATACCGCCTTGTTTGCATAAACAGCACCCCCCCCTTCCCATGTATTCCCGTGGGAAGGGGGTTTTTTTCATGATACTTTTTCAAACTGACTTTGATACAGGTTTGCATAAAACCCTTGCTGTGCCATAAGCTGTTCATGGGTGCCTTGTTCGATGATATCGCCATCTTTCATACACAGGATTAAATCCGCGTTGCGGATGGTTGACAGCCGGTGCGCAATGATAAAACTGGTACGCCCTGCAATCAAGGTATCCATTGCCTGTTGAATCTGCGCTTCTGTACGGGTATCAACCGAAGATGTTGCTTCATCTAAAATCAGCACGGGACGGTCTGCTAATATCGCCCGCGCAATGGTTAATAATTGTTTCTGCCCCTGCGAAATGTTTGAGGCCTCTTCATTCAGTTCCATTTGATAACCGCCCGGCAAGGTTTGAATAAAATGATGCACCCGCGCCGCTTTTGCCGCGGCAATCACTTCTTCATCGGTTGCATCCATGCGCCCATACCGTAAGTTTTCCATCACTGTTCCTTGGAACAGCCAGGTATCCTGCAAAACCATGGCAAATGCCTGCCGCAGTCCACGCCGCCCAAATTCCCGGATATCATGCCCATCCAAACTGATGCTGCCGCCTTGTACATCATAATAACGCATCAGCAGTTTTACCATGGTGGTTTTACCGGCGCCTGTCGGTCCTACAATCGCGATTTTTTGTCCCGGTTTTACTTTGGCACAAAAATCATGGATGACTGGCTGTTCGGCATGATAACCAAACCGTACATGATCAAATTGTACCTGTCCTTGTACCTGCTGCGGATGATAATCTGTGCTGGCGGATTGTTCTTCTTCCTCCTCTGCCATGAAGTCAAAAACACGTTCTGCCGCTGCTGCCATGGATTGCAGCATATTGGTGATTTGCGCAATCTGCTGGATTGGTTGGGTAAAATTCTTTGCATACTGGATAAATGCTTGGATATTGCCAATGGTGATCCGTCCCCTTGCGGCAAACAAGGCACCGGATACCGCAACGCCAACATAACCGAGGTTGCCAACCAGCACCATAATCGGGTGCATCATACCTGACATGAATTGACTTTTCCATGCTGATTCATATAGCTTTTGATTTATTTTGCCAAATTCCTCACATACCGCGTCTTCTTTGCCAAATGCCTGCACAATGGTATGACCACTGTATATTTCTTCTACCTGCCCATTGATTTTTGCAAGATATTCCTGTTGGCTGCGGAAGTATTTTTGGGAAAACCGTACCACCAACCCAATGAGTCCGGCACTTATCGGCAGTAAAATTAAGGTAATCAAGGTCATGGTCACACTGATGGACAACATCATCACAAGTACACCTAAAATCGTTGCAACAGAAGTAATCATCTGCGTAATGCTTTGGTTTAATCCGGTGCTGAGTGAATCAACATCATTGGTAATGCGTGATAATACTTCGCCATATGTTTGGCTTTCAAAATACCGCATGGGCATTCGGTCAATTTTTTCAACAATTTCCCGCCGCAGGCGGTAACATACCCGCTGGGTAATGCCTGTCATCAGCAGGCTTTGCAAAAAGGTAAGCGCGGCACTGATGAGATATAACCCTAAAACCATAAGAAGGATTTGCGCAATCCGCTCAAAATGGATACTGCCGGTACCGCTGATTTTTGCCATCAGCCCATTTGCCAGTTCTGTGGTTGCGCCGCCTAATGTTTTTGGTCCCACAATATTAAAAACCGTACTGCCTATCGCAAAAATGGCGACAAATACAATCGCAATGCGATAAGAACCAATATAACGCATAAGTTTCCGGATGGTGCCGCGGAAATTCTTTGCTTTTTCGCCTGGGATGAATCCCGGCCCGCCGCCGCGTGGCCCGCGGCGCATGGGTGCTGCTGCCATTTATGATACCTCCCCGCCAAGTTCTTCTTCTGAAAGCTGGCTGCGCGCAATCTGCCGGTAGGTTTCACAGCTTTCTAATAACTGTTTGTGTGTACCTTTGCCTGCAAGCCTGCCTTCATCGTCCAGCACAAGGATTTGATCCGCATATAGGATTGTGGAAATCCGCTGCGCAACAATAAATACTGTGCTTTCCCTGGTTTTGGGCGCCAGCGCCCGCCGTAATGCCGCATCGGTTTTGAAATCGAGTGCGGAAAATGTGTCGTCAAAAATATAAATCAGCGGCTGCCGCGCAACCGCGCGCGCAATGGACAAACGCTGTTTTTGCCCGCCGGATACATTTGACCCGCCTTGTGCAATCGGGCTTTCAAACTGATCTGGCTTGCTCGCAATAAATTCTGTCGCCTGCGCAATTGCGGCAGCTTCTGCGATCTCTGCCGCAGTGCTGCCAGGTGCGCCATAACCAATATTAGACGCAATCGTCCCCGAAAATAACACGCCTTTTTGTGGCGCAAGCCCTATCATGCCACGCAAATCATGAATATCCATTTGCCGGATATCAATGCCATCCACGGTAATCCTGCCCGCTGTCACATCATAAAAACGCGGCAGTAAATTGATTAGTGTGGATTTGCCGCAGCCTGTCGACCCGATAATAGCAGTCACTTGCCCTGGCTTTGCGGTAAAATCAATATTTGACAAAACTTCATCATGGGCATCCGGATAACGGAACGATACATTTTCAAATGCAACCACGCCTTTTGGCTGTGGGATTGTTTGCGGCTGAACTGGGTTATGAATCGTTGGCGTTACCGCAAGAACTTGTTCAATGCGCTCACTGGCAACCGCGGCACGCGGCAGCATAATACTCATCATAGACAACATGAGGAAACTCATGACAATCATCATGGTATATGTGATAAATGCTGTCATATCGCCGACACCAAGCAGCCCGGCATCAATCCGATGGGACGCAACCCATACAATGAGGACAGACATCCCATTCATTAATATCATCATACAGGGCATCATAAATGACATACACCGGTTTGTAAATAACATGGTGCGCATCAGTTTGGTATTTGCAGTGTCAAACCGTTCCTCTTCCACTTTTTCACGCCCAAATGCACGGATTACTGGCAGCCCGGTCAGGATTTCACGCGCAATCAGATTGACTCGGTCAATTAATGTCTGCATTTTCTTAAATTTTGGCATGGCAATGCCCATCAGCGTGCCAACCAAAGTAAACAGCAACGCAACCGCTAACACAATAATCCATTCCATGCCTGCCCCTGTACGGATCACCATAAAAATACCGCCAAATGCCAATACCGGCGCATACGCTGCCATATGCAGCATCATTGTTGTGGCAAGCTGAATTTGCTGGATATCGCTGGTGCTGCGGGTAATCAGGGATGCGGTGGAAAACTGGGCATATTCCGCACCGGAAAAATGCGTTACTTTATCAAAAACCTGTTTGCGTTTATCGCGCCCGACTGCCGCGCCGACACGCGCCGCAAATAAAATACTAACCATAGCAGCCAATGCCATCAGCACACTGACCAGCAGCATTTTACTGCCAGTATGCCATAAATAACTGGTCTGCATCGCGGATAAATCCATCCCTAATGCTTCATATTCCGCTTTGATAAACGCAATCGCGGTAGAATGGATGGTCTGTTCGCCAAGGGCTTCCATTTGTTCACGGGTCATTGGTGTGCCGCGTGCGGCTAAGGCTGCCTGTGCAATGGGCAATGTAAACGATTCATCATATTGCTTCAAAACCGCAGGGCTTTCATCTGATATGGTATAAACCCCATCCTTTTGCTGATAAAGCTGCTGCCAACAGGTGGATTCTTCCGCGGTTGTATATGCTGCGACCGCCTGATAGCTTTCCGCGCGAATGGATGTTGGTACAGCATATTCAATCCCGCTGTTCTGAATGCCGGTATCTATCAGGGATGAGGTATAGGCTGGCAAAGAAAGGTCACAAATGCCTTTGATCAGCAATGACAGCAGGATAAGCACGACGGTTTTCCATTGCGGTTTCAAATTTCTAAAAATTGAGCGCATTTAGCTTCTCCTTTTATGCGTAAAATCGAAATCTGGGTCTGGCATTTTCTCAACTTCTTCTTTCAAGTTGTCAATCACTTGAGAAAATGTCGATAAAAATTGTTCTGCCGCCTGCGGCGGCAAATAGGACATGGCACGATCCATCAGCGTATCTAACCGCTGCTGCTCCTGTTGAAGTGCTTGCCTCCCGGTTTGGGTTAAGCGCATACGGATTCCACGCCGATCATATGGATCTGGTTCCACAATAATCAATTCACGTTCACGCAAATGGCGTATGGTACGCGATACCATTGGCGGGGTTACGCCTAATTTTTGCGCCATACATTTTGCATTTAAACAAGGGTCTGGCAAATCATTCGTTTCGCAGTCCGCAAGCATTTGTAAAATTGCGTGTGCGCTGTGCGGCATAAGGTGCAACCGTTCTGGGATGCGCAGGCAATGGAACTGATACATAAAATAAAAAAACTGTTGCCCGGTCGTCAATGTCATTCCCTCCTTTTTCCGTATCGCCGGGATTAGATAACACGGTTAACTATTAACATGGTTTATTATATACCCGTGATAACATTTTATGCAAGTGTAGATTTTGTGAAGTTTTCTTCGTAAAAGGGTTTGCGCCGTTTTTGCGCCTGCGTGCCGCGCGCGGGAGCGCGAAGTGAAGTTTTCTTTGCCTACTTTCTTTTACAAAAGGGTTTGTATCGCTTTTGCGCCTGCGTGCCGCGCGCGGGAGCGCGAAGTGAAGTTTTCTTTGCCTACTTTCTTTTACAAAAGAAAGTAGGTTGATTTTTGGGTGGGGATATGGTATTATATTTTGTACGCATATCAATTCAATTCTGCCTGATGACCAAAAAAGAATCGGAGGTTATGAAACACTATGGATACTCTGCATATTGCAATGAGCGTCATCGAAGTATTGGCTTGCTTATTCCTTATCGTTACCATCTTGCTACAGGAAGGTTCTTCCCAAGGGCTTTCCGGCACCATCGCTGGCGGCGCTGAAACCTTTTTCGGCTCCAAAAAAGCACATGGGATGCAGGCTATGCTGAACAAACTGACAACCGGTGTTGCCATCTTGTTTGTGATCTTAGCTGTTGCGCTCAACCTGCTGTAATTATGCTGCGCACTGCCCAATTTGCAGCTTTAGGGCTGTTTTGCCTGTTCGCTGTGCTCACCGCTTTTTTTCAGCTCCGCGCTGGTATGAAAAACGGTGAAGCCCAGCGGAACACGCCATCCGCTGCCCCAAACGCTGGCGACCGGTTTTCCCATATGGCAAGCCGCTGCGCCATGGCTGCTGCCGCTGCCCTCATCCTTTGTATGGTCTGCGGCGCAATGAACCGATAAAAAAAACCGTTTCCCATACTGCAAATCAGTGGGAAACGGTTTTTTCATTATGGCGGCAGTTAACAACACACATTTTGGAGGGGATGGAAAGAAAAAAGGGGAAGAAGCGTTTGCCGCCAGGTTTCGCTTTTTCAATCACAGCATGGATAAAATGATGTGTGTGATTGTGATTTGTATATAAACTTCCAATTTATACGCTTTGTAATTCCCTGAATCAGGGAGAGCGCGTCCGCTGGGAGCGGAGTGCCCAGCGGACGCTTTTAATTGGAAAGGGGAGGGCAACTCAAATTTCCATATGAATTTGGACAAGTTATGGGAGCCGGGTTGAGAAAAAGCCGATTGGAAACACAATTTCCTGCCGGAATGGATTATATCCATCGGCCATTGCTGCATCAAAGCGGCAATCCGGGCAAACAATATGTTTCGAGTATCTTTCAGCCTTTTTGGCGCGTTCCTCAGCCTGACCTGTCAGTTCCAGCATTGCGGTGTGCCCGCAACGAAATTTTACTTCATGCAGCATTTTACATTCTCCTTCCTCGTAATTTCCATTGCACATACGTCATGACACAGTATTAGCAACAGCACCAGAATAGGCGGAATGTAAAACAAGCGAAAATCCAATGAGAGCGCTGCTTGCCAAAAGTAACCTGCATCAACTGGAATCGGTTTCATGTTTTATGCCTATATTATATAAAATCATTCTGCCGATTACAATGTGCATTCTGCATAAATTTTATCTGTTTTTATTTCCATTTTATCAGCAGGACGCATAATCTTTCGGGAAGTATTTTCTACCTGCTGCTGCCGCACAAAATGTGTGACAAATTCCGTTGTTTACCTATTTATTCCTTCTAAAAATTACTTTGCCCGCTTTTCTGAAAATTATACCTGCCAGTTCGTATTTTTTGTCTTGCACCTTGCGGCAAAACGCGGTATCCTTGTTATAGTCAACTGTTTTTCGCACTTTTTTATTCGGAGGAAATTTTATGAATATTCAAATTTTCGGCAAAGCAAAATGTTTTGATACCAAAAAAGCGGAGCGCTGGTTCAAAGAACGTAAAATCCGTTTCCAGTCGGTAGATATCATCAAATATGGCTTATCGAATGGAGAATTTACTTCGGTTTGCCGTGCTGTGGGCGGGTTTGAAGCGCTGCTTGACCCCAAATCCAAGGATGCGGATGCCCTGCGCTGGCTTGCCAGCGACCAGGCTAAAATCGACCATATGCTAGAAAATCCAAAGCTGCTGCGCACACCAATTGTCCGCAATGGCAAGCAAGCAACGGTCGGCTATCATCCCGAAATTTGGTCGAACTGGGAATGATTTAATCCATATATGGGATATATTCCACCACACTATCCACAGATTCCACAAAGTTATACACATTCTGTGGATAACCCTGTGGATACTTGGGATAACCTTGTGTAATGGTTCGTATTTTGCCTCTTTTTTGGTTTTGTGAAAGCTGCACAGTAAAGCCCTTGCAGCAGACAACGGAATATGTTATAATACGAAATAGTTATCGGATTGCCTTTCAAAGGGGAAAAAAGCATTTATGAAAGGCTTTCCGGGGGCAAAAGGAGGGAGAATCCATGTTCTGCAAAAACTGCGGCGAAAAACTAACCGGCAATGAACAGTTTTGTAAAAAATGCGGTACGCCTGTGGAAAAGTCTGTGCATCAACCCAGCGCAATGCCAACCGCTGCACCAGCGGCAAATGCCAAAAACAACGATATGATCAAAGGTATCGTTGGGCTAATTGCAATCATTGCAGTGATCTGGTTTGTCGGCGGCGCAATTTTCGGCGGCGGTACCAGCAAAAAGGAATTTCGCGAAGAAGCAGAAATCTATGCCAAAGATATTGTTTACAATATGACCCATGAAGTGCCATCGGTGAAGTCTGAAGTGCTGTATGTTGATAAGAAAAACGACCGCGCCATTGTGGTTGTCCGCTTCAAATGCAAGAAAAAAGATCTTTCGGGCAGTGTTGCTGTAAAATCAACTGGTGCTGGCGCGGTTTCCTGCACAATGGTGAATGACTACGATGCGAATTATAAGAAAAAACTAGAGGAACTGAAAGCACAGTTTCAACTCGCTTAAGTACATATTTTATGATGTAGCACCCCAAAACAGCAACATTCTTGACAGCATTGCAGTAAAATCAACCGTTGCTGCCGTGCAAATCAATCATTCGGATGATCAGCAGCATTCAGAAGAACGGCGGTTTTTCGCCTTGTATAATGGAAAATAGCCTTTTTTATCCATGAAATGGCGCAGTTTTGCAAAGGCTGCGCCATTTACCACGCCCCACTTTGCAAAAGCAAAGCATCAAAAAAATCACCCTGCCCTATTGATACCATGGCAGGATCTGGGCGGCATATGCCGCGCCGGGAAGGAGAACTATGAAAAAACGGGAAAAATTCGGCTCGCGGCTGGGATTTATTTTAATTTCGGCGGGCTGCGCAATCGGTTTAGGGAATGTCTGGCGTTTCCCTTATATTGTCGGGCAGTATGGCGGTGCGGCATTTGTCCTCATTTATTTGCTGTTTCTGCTCATTTTAGGCTTGCCCATTATGGTGATGGAATTTGCTGTCGGGCGTGCCAGCCAGCAATCGGCAGCGCGTTCCTTCCATGTGCTGGAGCCAAAAGGCACCAAATGGCATCTATATGGCTATGGCGCCATGCTTGGCAATTATATGTTAATGGCATTTTATACAACCGTTGGCGGCTGGATGCTTTCCTATTTTTATAAAACCGCCTGCGGCGAATTCGTCGGGCTGTCCCCCGACCAGGTTGGCGGCGTATTCTCCGATATGTTAGGCAATCCGCTTTATCTTACCTTTTGGATGTGCCTGACCGTGCTGATTAGTTTTGCGGTTTGTTCCCGCGGGCTGAAAAATGGCGTTGAAAAGGTCAACAAAATCATGATGCTGGCGCTGCTTGCCATTATGATTATTTTGGTATTTCGTTCAGTCACGCTGGAAGGTGCTGGCGAAGGCTTAACGTTCTACTTAAAACCCGACTTTTCCAAGCTTTATGAAGCAGAAGGCGGTTTATTTGAAACCATTTTTGCCGCAATGGGACAAGCATTTTTCACCTTATCCCTTGGCATTGGCGCGCTTGCGATTTTTGGTTCTTACATCGGCAAAGAACGCAGTTTGACCGGCGAAGCCATCAGCATTACCGTTTTAGATACCTTTGTTGCATTGATGTCTGGTTTTATTATTTTCCCAGCGGCAGCGGCTTTCGGCGTGGATGCCGGACAAGGCCCCTCTTTGATTTTTATCACCCTGCCGAACATTTTCAACCAAATGGCTGGCGGGCGTTTATGGGGTTCTTTGTTCTTTATTTTCATGTCATTTGCGGCACTTTCCACGATTATTGCTGTATTTGAGAACATTATTTCTTTTGGTATGGATTTATGGGGCTGGAGCCGCAAAAAAACAATTGTATTCAATTTGATTTTTATCCTGCTGATTTCCATGCCCTGCATCCTTGGCTTTAGTGTATGGAGCAGCATTTCCATTCCGCATATTGGGGACATTCAATCGATTGAAGATTTCATTGTATCCAATAACTTGCTGCCGCTTGGCTCTATGGTATATCTATTATTCTGCACCTCCCGGCGCGGCTGGGGCTGGAAGAATTTCCTGCAAGAAGCGGACAGCGGTGAAGGGTTAAAATTCCCGAAATGGGTACGGATATACGTCAGTTATATCCTGCCTGCGATTGTCTTTTTCATTTTTATCACCGGTTATGTGTTAAAATTCAGCGCATAAAGGCAGGGGCTTTGCCCCTGCACCCCCAGCGGGGCTTTGCCCCTGCACCCCCAGCGGGGCTTTGCCCCTGCACCCCACCGCCTTTTTGTAAAAAGGCGGCCCAAAAACTTCACTTCTCCCTGTCAGACACGTCTGACAGGGGGTTTTTTTCAGTAAAAATAAAAAAGTGTTACGAAAATTGTTCACAAAAATAAAATTTTTTCCTGTGTAAAATACCTATATATCTTCATACAAAGCCATGATATTATAATAATAGTGTATTTGGATTTCCTTCACAAATCCTGCATGGATACTGCTATAAAAGGGGATGATTTCATTGAAAAAACAGCTAAAACGGTTTTGTTTTTGCATTTTCTTTGCCGTTTTGTTCATGGGCAACGCGTTTGCCATGACTGCCAAAGCAGAAGAATTGGATTTAGTTTACCGGTTATATTCGATCACTGCGGAAGCAATGGACAAATTTGTCACATTGGATTACCATAGTTTTATTGATAATTACAAAGAAAGCGGCTTATCCATTGAACGGTATTACCAAAAATGCCTTGCAGACCTTGAAAATAACGAATCACTCAGCGTTATGAGAGAACGAGATAAAGAAGCACAGGCACTTCATCAACAATATATGGAAGACTCGAGATGGTTTGAAAAGGTTTGGCAATACCGACATCTTGCGCCGCCATTATTTTTCATTTCCTTCCTGCAAAAATAAGGAGGATTACTCATGCTGTATCAGCTTGGCACCATTTTACAAGCAATAATTACGCCGCTTTGGTCATTTTTCGGCACTGTTTTCCTCTTTGGTGAACCAATTCTGGTGATATTATTTGCATTGGTTTATATTCGGAATTTCCTGCGTATCAGTATGACTTCCCGTATTGGATTTGCAGTTTTGCTTTTTTGTGGTGGCTATCTTGCTATTGGGCTTTGGAGTATTTTCTATATCCCGCCAAAGTTTTAAACGAAAGGAATCACTTATGACAAATTCTCTTTTTCTCTGGCTGCTTTTGCCGCTGATTATCTATATCCTTTATGCAACAATTTCATCTGTTCCCGCTGGGAAATCGCGCCGAAATGTTGCAATTTTGATTATTGGCGCACTGATTTGCCTAATGTGTATGCACCCGTTTTCACAAATGGTACTTGTATGGGGCATCGGCGGTTTCTTCCATTAGCCATGACAGACAGCGCAGATGGCTTTTACCTAAATAATGGAAATATTTTTTAGTAAAATAAAAAAGTGTTACAAAAAATTATTCACAAAAATAAAAATTTTTCCTGTGTAAAATGCCTATATATTTTAAGGTTATCCCATGATAGTATAGTAACAGGTTGTCCTGATACTAATTGCAAACTATGAAACTTCTTGTACTTTAAGCGAAAGAAGCATGATGAAAGTTCCAACGAAAGAAAGCCTTTGCTGAGCTGAATTGCCGAATAAAAGGACAGTGCCTATCATTGCATAAAAGGAATCCACATAAACCCAAAAGACCATTAACCTTGCCACATTCAGTGATAATCCGGCATTATGTGGATCAAAATAACGCTTGAAAAAGAGAAACAGGAGGCATTAAAAATGTCGAAAAACAACAATTTCAATGTATACTGCAAACATATCCTTGCTCTGTTGATTCTCAGTGTATGTACATTTGTATTCAATATGATTGAATTCCGGCTGTGGAATGCAGGCATTAAGCAATGGCAATTCGTGTTGATTGAACTTTCAGTTGGATTGCAAATAATAGGTTGTGCGGTTCTTGGATTTCATTTTGGGAAAAAAGAATCTATTGTTCCCAAGCATAGTTTTAACCGTACAGATATCATTAGATTGCTGTTGATTTTGGTTGGTTGTATCTATGCGTTAGAACGTGAACTTGCTTGGAAAATTTCAGATTTCTTTATTCCCAGTCATATGCTGATTGAGGAACCTGTCATTTCGCAATTTATCGTTTATAAACTGATAAGTATTCCAGCTGTCATTGCACTTGTTGTTTTCGAGATTCTGTATTTAGTGGCAAAACATACGGAAAAACACCAGTTCATCAAAAAAAGAAGTTAGTTATCACGAAAAAAATCATATCTGCGCTTTGCATATTAACGATATGATTTGTGCAATCGGTTCCTGCGTTTGCAGTGGATGCCGATTCTGCCGATGTGTGCAAAGGGAATCGTGACCCCGCTGATATCAGCAGTGACACAGTGAGTGATATCCAAGAAAGCATTTACGCTTTTGTTTCGGATACAGATGGAAATAAATATCCTGTCGACTGTGGGGTTGCAATTAGTGAGGTGACACCAATTGCAGCCAGAAGTGTTGCAGAAACTGAAGATGAAAGCAAAACATATGCTGTTAAAGTTGCTGCTTCTACACAAAAGAGCACCCCTAACTCAGGCGGTTACAATATCAATGGCATCAGCGCCAGTGCTACGATAATCATGATATGGACAGATCGGCTGGGAACGGACAACTCGATTGATAGATTAAAAGGAAATCTGCAAGTAGAAAAAGGCACCTATACGAGCAGTCAAATTCGTTGGGGTTCATATCATAATCAATGCAGAAAAACCAAAACCTTTTCAGCACTGAATTGGGACTATGCTATCAACTATAGGCCATCACAAGAGGGCATCATGAACTTAGGTTCCCTTCATGCAGAATATCAGAATTGGTTTAGCAATGGAGAAAGTTTTTCAATATGTGTATCGCCAACGCATTTTGACTAAATATATAAACAATTGCATCTATTCCCGCTGAGAAATCACGCCGTAATATTGCGATTTTGATTATTGGCGCATTGATTTGCCTGATGTGTATGCACCCATTTTCACAAATGATGCTTGTATGGGGTATCGGGGGTTTCTTTCACTAAATATGTCAGATATCACAGAGGGCTTTTATGGGTACGAATATCATTCGCATTGTGTTAGATAACATAGAGTGGCTTTGGTGGGCGATTCTGATCTGTGTGCCGCCAATGGTGCTGATTTTTTTCACATTGGTTTATCTCCGCAGTTTCCCACATATGAGCAAACAACAGCGTATCTGGCTTGGTTTACTTATCCTTAGCTTTTACCACTTCTTCTTTATGATTTTTATCATTTTAGCCTATAAACCTACGGGTAGCTACTTTAATATTTGGCTTACCGCCTTTGAGCACTTGAACTGGCTGTTCTAAAAGTTTTGTTTCGCTATTCTTTTATGGAGATAATCTTATGTCTTGTTTAGTTGCCTTACTGATTATCGCGTTTGGAATATGGGTTATTTATATGCTCAGCGGGTTTATCCCACATCTGCAATACCGCCGCAGCTTCACAATCCTGATCGCAGCAACATTACTGCTCTTATTTTTGGAATATGCTTTAGGATGTCCACAATGTACCCTTACAGATTTTGTGCCCGATTCAGTACGGCAATTCTGGCGCTATAATTCTATTTTATCACAAATCAGCCGTATTTTAAACGATATTTTTCAGCCGATCTGGTCGTTTTTCATGCTGGTTGTTATTGGTTTGGGTACGCCGGTTTTTGTGCCATTCTTCACACTGATTTATCTCCGCGAATTTTGGCGCATGAATATGCAGTCACGCATTGCGCTGGCAATTGCACTTTTGTTTTGCGTCTATGCGATACTTAACCTTTGGAATCTGTTTTTAGGTTTTTGGCCCATTTAAGCAATACTTTCGCCCCGCCGCAGGCTTCCTTGCGGCGGGGCGTTTTTTTACTTTTTCCGGTCAAATGACCATACTGTTACACTCACGCAAATCACAAAATAAGCCAGCATACTCACCGGAATCCAATCCATAAAATTCATGCCTTGTTTGATCCAAAAAAGCCCATGCACAAGCCAGCCAACCGGATATGGCGCTTCCAGCCAAATGGCAAACCGTGCATATCGTTTGAGCCACAGTTTTCCATCCTTCACTTGTGACTGACATAATTGCAGGAAATATGCCAGCCCTGCAATTCCCGCAACAATTTGCAGTACAACGCCCGTAATTTGCAGCCATTCATACAAATTCCAAGCAATCAGCACCAGCCCTGCCGCACAGCCCGCAAGGGCAATGCCCATTGCAAAAATCGGGCGCGGCGCGGCTGTTTTTTGTTCCGCAGCCGCAGGCATAGCTTCCGCACGTAACAAATAATCGGTTGTAACACCATAAAAATCCGCCAGCGCAATAATTTTATCCACTTCCGGGGCAGCCGTACCCAGTTCCCATTTGCTGACTGCCTGCCGGGATACGCCAACAGCTTCCGCAAGGGCTTCCTGAGATAACCCGCGTGCCCGCCGGAGCTGTACCAATTTTTCGCCAAATGTCATCCATAAAACCTCCATTTTCAGGGATATTATTTGCGTGAAGGAGAACATCCGCATTCCCTTTTTTCCATCCACAGCATAACAAAACCCGGCAAGGAATGCTACCATGCCGGGCTTGAAATCCCGCAACCAGTGGTTGCGTAGTGCATTTAATACCCTAAAACTTCATCAATCATGATAATTTCATAACGTTTCATCGGAATCGGCGGCGCCATTAAAACCACCATCGCGCGGCAAATCCTTTCCGGGCTTTGGCAGTCATGGCATTTGCCATCTACTGCGCAAGGTGTCTTTTTATGCAGTCGCTGTGCATTTCTAGGCGCTGCAACCATCCGCGCACGGTGCATGGCGGTTTCCAAATCGGGTTCGAGCTTATTTTTCCCACATACCACAAAACATTCCTGTGCGCCCCAGAGGGAAGCCGCAACCCGGTTGCACGCGCCATCAATATTGACAATTTCACCATTCATCGACAACGCATTGGCAGAAGTGATAAAAACTTCGGCATCCATCACCGGTGCTTCCCCTTTCCAGTGCCAATGCACATCGGCTGTATCGGACAGCGCATCAAATGCGCCAATTTCATCCAGCGTCACCGAGCCGCCAAAACCGACTTTTTTACCGGCGCATTCTTTTGCCAGATATTCCACAGCCTGCGCACGGTTGGCAAACCAATGGAATCCAAACCCATGGGCTGTAAATGCTTTCGCAATATCCTCCGCATGAATACCAACCAGCATAGAAAGCAGTTCCTGTGGACTATCGACAAGCACAGAAGCATGGCTTTCTATGAGTTCCTGCCTGCTGCGGAACCCCCAAGTCACGCTGATACAATCCAGCCCGGCATTTTGTGCCGTCTGGATATCCACAGCACTGTCGCCGATATAAACAGTTGTTTCCGGCGCCGCGCCAAGGCGTTCCATGGCTTCCAAACAGGAAGCCGGGTCAGGCTTGCGGGGCACGCCTGGGCGTTCCCCGAATGTGATATCCACCATATCCGGGAAAAAATGCGCAATGAGTGCCTTGGTTGCCGGGTCATATTTGTTGGAAAGCACCGCAATCCTCATGCCAGCATTTTTCAGGGTTTTGAGCACCTCGCGCATCCCTGGATATGGTATTGTCTGATCCATCAAATGCACATTATAATGTTCACGGAACACCGCAAGGCAATCATCAATATCCTGATCCGGCATTCCTTCGGGCATTGACCGCCGGATGAGATTGCGCACACCATTGCCAACACGCTGGCGCACTTGTTCTTCGTCCACAGCGGCAAGCCCATGCGGTACAATCGCGGCATTTACTGCATCTGCCAAATCACCCAATGTGTTCAGCAATGTGCCATCCAAATCAAAAATTGCAGCTTGATATTTCATTTTCCATGCTACACCTCTTTACAGCATCTTCAAGTTTCCGGTTGTTCTTTTATCTTTTCCTGCTGTGCCGCAGCAGGTTTTTCGGCTGGTTTGCGGCTGTGTTTTACCGGCGGCTGATATGGTTTATAACGTTTATATGTTTTGGTAATTTCGCACAGCATCTTTGCCACTTTTTCGTTAATTCCTTCTTTGCGGACGCGCCAAGCCCAGTTACCGCCCAAGGTAGATGGCACATTCATCCGGGCATCCGCGCCCAAGGATAAAATATCCTGCATGGTTGTCATAGTAATATTTGCCGAAGAAGCCCATACGCTTTTGATTGCGCTCCAGCCCAGTGCCTCCTGATGGGAGGTGCGCAAGTATTGGTAAGCAAATTCCTTTTCGGCATCGTTACAGATATCCATAATCTGTTCGCAAATACTTTGGCTGTCATGCGTTGAGGTATAAACAATCATATTCGGCTTATAATTATGCGGCAAATGTTCATTATCATTCCACACATCGAAACCGAAAATCAGCACTTTCATGCCCGGGAACCCACTTTCCTCCAGCAGCGCCCGCACTTTATCGGTAATGATACCCAAATCCTCGGCAACAATGGGCAGCTTGCCCAATGCGGCTTCCAACGCATGGAACAGCTTCATGCCAGGGCCTTTGCACCAGCGCCCTTTGATTGCGTTTTCAGCTTTTGCGGAAACCTCCCAATAGGACTCCAATCCACGGAAATGGTCAATCCGAATGACATCAAACAGCGCTAAATTGCTTTTAATGCGCCAAATCCACCATTTATAATTTTCCTCTTCATGGACTTTCCAATCATAAACCGGATTGCCCCAAAGCTGACCGGTTTCGGAATAATAATCAGGCGGCACACCCGCGACTTTTTTCGGTTTAAAGTCACTGCCGACTTTAAATAATGTTGGGTGCTGCCAAACGTCAGCGCTGTCTGGTGACACATAAATTGGGATATCCCCAATGATCTGCACACCATGGGCATTTGCATATTCATGCAGCGCATCCCACTGTTTGAAGAATAGATATTGTAAAAATACCCGGAAATCCATTTCCTCTTTCAGTTCTTCGCGGGCAGCTTTCAGCGCAGCCGGCACGCGGCTGCGGACTGCCTGATCTGTCCAATCCCACAGGGCGCGCCCTTCAAATTTTTCCTCTTTCAGCGCCATAAACAGCACATAATCTTCAATCCAAGAGCGATTACGGCGGCGGAATGCGGCAATTTCTTGTTGCATTTCGTCATCCACACGTGCAAACGCTTTGCGCAGCAACGGCGGACGGCTTGCGGCAAGCAATTCATATTCCACTTTATCGGGCGTATGGTCAAATTCTGCCTGCTGGATTTCTTCTTTGGTGAGCAATCTATCCTGCTCCAGCATATCCAAATCGATCAGCAAATAATTTCCTGCGGCAGCAGAAAAGCACTGATAAGGGGAATCGCCAAACCCGGTATGCCCAAGGGGCAATACCTGCCAATAGCGCTGTCCTGCGGTTTGCAGGAAATCCACAAAATCATAAGCAGCCTTACCAAGGGAACCAATCCCATGTGGGGATGGCAGAGAAGTAATGTGCATCAGCACACCGCTGGTACGTTCAAACATAGGGGCTAACCTCCATAAAAAAAAGCTTAAAACAGGCGGCATTGCGTCTGTAAATTGTTTAAGGCAACCTTCATTATATAAGATTTGCCCTGTTTTGTCAAACTTGTACGGAATATAACGCGAAAATGATTTGTTTTTATTTTCTTTTCACAAACCTAAGCTGGTTTTATTGGGCAGGATTTCGATTTGGGCGGCGTTTATCTAAAAACTGCGGCAACCGGCGGCGGGCTTCCAAACGATAAATGCGATACCCTTGCGCAGAGAATTTCTCCTCATATTCGGTCATAATATTTTCATCCGCCAAAGCGGAATGATGCAAATCAAGGGAAATATTTTGTATTAGCCAGCCATATTCACAAATAGAAGCAAGTGACCATTCAAAAAGCCGTTGGTTATCTGTTTTAAAACAAACATCACCATCCTGTTTTAGAATCTTATCATACACATCCAAATAATCGGCATGGGTAAGCCGGCGGCGGCGCTGACGGTTTGGCGGCCATGGGTCAGAGAAATTCAAATAAATACGCGTAATTTCACCCGTTGCAAAGACATCCGCAAGATCTGCGGCATCGATGCTTAAAAACCGAAGGTTCGGAAGCTGCAAAGCAAGTGCCTGTTCAGTTGCCATAATAAGGGCACCTTCTTCCCGTTCCACAGCAACAAAATTAATTTCCGGATATCGTTTTGCCATTTCGATAATAAAACGACCTTTCCCGCAGCCAATTTCCAAATGCAGCGGGTTATGATTGCCAAACACTTCAAACCATTTATCTTGAAAATCCATGGGATTTTGAATCATCACAGCGGCGCACGCCGCAAGGCGGGCATCCAAATTTTTCTTTTTGCGCATTCTCATCGGCAAAATTCCTTTCGGCGTGATTTTATTTTGGGGTTATTATACCATATCCAAGGGAAAATTGACATAGAAAACACATAGAAAGATAAAAAAAGCCTTCCGAAGCGGAAAGCTTTTTGTCCAGAAATATAAAATTGACCGTTCGGATATCCCCAAGCGGTTAATCATATACAGCAAGCAACACATTATTTTGACATTTCCCGACACCTTATGTTATCATAAAACTGCCCTTCCGAAAGGAAGGGCAGGTGTTGTTTGATAACAGCGGTCAGCCGCTTCTTTCCCAGCGAAACAGGATTTTATCCTGATTCCAACATGGGAGGGGGGTGTTGCATATGTCAATGAAACTTTGGAGATTCATTCTCTGTACTGCCTTTTGGCTCTACATTTTCATGATAAATGCGCGTTGACCGCTCAGGTAGCAGCTGAACGGTCAACTTAGTATTTGACATGATTTAGCGGCTGACCAAAGTTATTGGCTTCACCTGCCATTATAATGTTATTATAATGGATGCGCCCTGTCTTTGTCAAGCACAAAGGCAGGGTGTAATTATTTCCCTAATGCACGGCTACACAGCAAACAACACATTATTTTGACATTTCCCGACACCTTATGTTATAATAAAATTGCCCTTCTGAAAGGAAGGGCAGGTGTTGTTTGGTAACAGCGGTCAGCCGCTTCTTTCCCAGCGAAACAGGATTTTATCCTGATTCCAAAACGGGAAGGAGGTGTTGCATATGTCAATGAAACTTTGGAGATTCATTCTCTGTACTGCCTTTTGGCTTTACATTTTCATGATAAATGCGCGTTGACCGCCCAGGTTGCGGCTGAACGGTCAACATAAAGCATGTTGATTGAATAAGCGGCTGACCAAAGTTATTGGCTTCACCTACCATTATAATGTTATTATAATGGATGCGCCCTGTCTTTGTCAAGCACAAAGGCAGGGTGTAATTATTTCCCCTGATACACAATCGTCAACGCCTTCTAACTGCAACCGGTTTCAGCCCCATGCGTCACACCAAACCGGCTGCACCCCGCCACCGCGTACAGCGGCGGAAACGAAGCTTTCTTTGCGCCGCTTTCTTTCTCGAAAGAAAGCGACAAAATCCTCGTTTAAAGAAAACTAACCATTGTAATGGTATCGCGTTCCTCGCCTGCCTTAAATGTCACATAATCCGCGTTGTCCCGGATAAAATCTACTGCATTTTCTGCTGTGCCATTATCGGTTTCTAATGGGTCTATCCCACCTAAAACTGCTGTAATCCGTATGTTTACCATCTGTGCATCGGGTGCAACACCACATTCTACCATCACATTGCTGCCTGCCTGCGCTTTGCGGCAGCATAACGCAAACATTTCATCCACTAATACCGCTTCCCGTGCATAATGCCGCCGGTCTATGCCATTGTCCGCAAATTGTTTTTTGAGAAACCCTGTCACTTCTGCCGCATATTCCGGCTTTGCCGGTACATCACAATGCGCCAGTTCTTTGTCACCTTTGCAGAATAATAACATCAGCAGTGCGTATCCATCTTTCGCCTGCATATCTTGGCTGTACACAATCGCATTGTCACTGACAAACTGCAATAATTCCTGTCCGGATAATCCTTTGCTGCGGCTGGTGTTTAAATCTGCACGCATTTGCCGCACCCCATATGCTGTACCTTGTGCATCTTCCAGCGATGCCAATCCCGCGGTATGTAAAAATAACCGGTCACCTTGTTTCATACGCAGTTCCATCGAACGGTATGATACATTCTCATTCATGCCGAGCGGTGCATATACCGGTGACTCTACCCACTCATATCTGTCCTCATTGCGCATAAAAAGCGGCTGTTGCTGTCCGGCATTGACATAAGTAAACCGCCCATCGGCTGTGTTAAGCGTGCCTACCAACGCATTCAAACAGGAACGGCTGCCTAAATCATAAAGCTGGGTATTGACATCTGCCATCGTTTCTTCGAGTGACCGTCCTTGCCGCAAACGGCTGCGGATTGTCGTTTGTGCTACCACCATATATAACGCTTCCGCAATGCCGCCGCCTGGCGTCTGCGCAATGACAACACACAATAACCCTGGATCAATGAAAAAATAATCATAAAACTGACTGTTTTGTGCCAAACCACGTTCAATAAACCCATCCAGCTCAAAATTAGACCGGCTTGGGATATCCGGCAGGCGTTGGGGCAACGCTGACCGGCATATTTCTTCTGCCATGCTGGTTTGTGCCTGCTGCTCTGCCTTTGCCGCAGACCGTTTGCACGCTTCGCCCAGTTCTTCTTCTACCTGATAAATAAGATCAGACGCCGCTTCTGCCAGCGCACCAATTTCATCCTCACGCGACAGCAGTTCCGGTGTCATGCCCATGCCTTCATCCCGCAGGGCAAAATATAAATCCTCCAGCGGTGCATGGATTTTTTGACGTAGCCACCAGATCAGCCATATGGCAAATACCCCTATCGCCAATATGCTGCCAAACAGGGCGCGTCCGCCGCTTTGCGGGCGGATATATACCATAATTAACGATTCCACTACCGCCAGCAGCACCGCACCTGCCGCGATCTGTAATGCCAACCGCCAGATCAGCGTATTTTGCTTTTTCATGCTGCACCTCCATCATCCAGCAGGTCGGCATATTCCCGCAATTCTTCCCGCACTACAACAATTTCATTCTTTTTCAGTTCACCTACAGCAGCACGCAATAAATGCCGCATCCCAACCGGCGTACCCTGCCCTGCTGCCATAAACGCCGCGACCAGCACAATATTTTTGATATGCCCGCCAGACAGCTCAAATTTTTCGGCAAGGAATTTCCAATCAATATCATCACTAAGCGGCACCGCCGCCGGGATGGTTCGCCGGTAAATCTCCTCACGCATGGCGGCGTCCGGAAAGGGAAAATGCACCACATAGGTAATCCGGCGCATAAACGCGGCATCAATATTGCCAACCAAATTGGTTGCCAGAATACATACCCCGTCATATTCTTCAATCTGCTGCAATAAATATGCCACTTCGACATTGGCATTGCGGTCATGAGAATCCTTGACTTCACTGCGCTTGCCAAATAACGCGTCACATTCATCAAAAAACAAAATACAATTGGAATCCCGCGCTTCGGCAAAAACCGCCTGCAAATTCTTTTCGGTTTCGCCGATATATTTGCTGACAATCTGTGAAATATTCACTTTATACATTTCCATATTGAGCTGTCTGGCAATTACTTGGGCACACATGGTTTTGCCTGTACCCGGCGACCCGGCAAATAAAATGGATAACCCGCGCCCATAACTGATTTTGCGTTCAAATCCCCAATTGCAGTACACTTGATACTGATACCGCACATGGTTGCACGCCTGCTGCATCAGTTGTTTTTGCGGCGCGGGAAGGACAACATCATCCCAAGTATATGCCGCCGGGACACGGTGTGCTAGTTCGCCAAGCCGATGGACAACCTGCCGGTAACAAGCCTGATGTAACCCTTCACTGTCCAGTTTTTTCTTGCCGTCAAGCTGGGCAAGCCCAATGGCTTGCTGTGCCGCAAGCCGGATTTGCCGCGGGGAAAAATGGAACTTCCCTGCCAGTTCTTCAGCGGAAACATCATCCGCAAGCTGTGCTTGCCGCAAAGCGGCACGGAATAATTCCAGCCGTTCCCGTTCACTGGGCGCGGGTAATGTCAAATCTACCGCAAGCCGCCCAATTCGTGCGGATACCGGCAGGCAGGACAACAAAAATAATTTATCCTTGCCGGTTTCCAGCGCACACAGCGTTTCTATCTTATGCGCGGAAGGCGGCACCATATCCCCAGCTTCATTTTTTTCATCCAAATGATAAGCGCATAAATATGCGTCCTGCAAAACCGCGGCAAGCGCCGCCTGTTCAGCGCATTCTTTCCAGTCCTCGCCAGATAAATCCGCAAAAACACCGCGCACTTTTTGCCGGGAAAACAAATGCTCTAACTGAAACCGTTTGCCGCTGCCCGCACCGCCTGATAAACAGACCACACACGCGGTATCCATCAGCCCGTCCAACCGGCGGGCAATTTCAGTTTGTATGATCAGCCGACCTTCAGGGCTGCGAACCGTGCCGTCATAGGTTTGCCGCCTTGGGATATCCGCTATCCGCCCTGCGGATAAATACTCCAGTACCAGCGGGCGCAATATCAATGTGCCATTTGCCAGCGCTTCCGGCTGGAACAGGCTGACAAATAATCCCTGTCGTGAAAACCGCGCCATATATTGTTCTACATTTTGCCCGGCGGGCAAAAAAAGCTGTACCGCAAGCGCGGTGCCAGGGGCTTTCCGTGTCATATCATCCTGTAAATAGGCAAGCAGTTTTTCATATTTCCTGTCCAGCACTGCCGCATAAGCCAGTATGACACAATGCTGCTCAAACTCATCCAATTTACAGCGTGAAAACAACTGTATTAACGGGAAATCCTGTTTTTCTGTCCGCCGCAGCCGCAATAATGCCGCCTGATACATATCACTAATATGGCTGGCTTCTTCCGGGGTGATTTGTTCAGCTAACCCTTGCTGTGCCGCTTTGGCAAGCTGATGTTCAAATTCTTCCCGTGTGACGACAAGCCCTAACATATTTTTCATGCCGCTGTCCGGCCCTAACCACTGATGATGATCATAATAATAATAAAGCTTCAAATCCAGCCATAAAAACAGGTCGCGCATCAGCTCCCATTGGCTGGCATATCCGGATAGGTTCGGGCTGATGCCCTCATGCATGGCGTTCCGCCCCCCTTTTTTGTTATGGTGTCTGAATGGTAAGCGCTGGCGTCATGCTGACTTGTATCACACCGCCATACATACACATTAATTTGCTGGTATTATTCAGCAGCGGCTTGCCGCAAACCATCACGGTTGGTACGCCGGGCGCCCATGGCGCCGGTGTCACTGGGATGCAGGCGCTTGGCGTTAAAACGCCAAGCGCTGCCGC
>CAXHNU010000031.1:27692-30009 GCA_964017555.1 uncultured Butyricicoccus sp.
CCCCCCCCCCCCCCCCCGCGGCGGTTGCCGCGGCAACCGCTGGGTTTGCAATGCTGGAACACATCCCAAAGGTTGTGCATTTGTTATCCATAATGGTTGCCGCAAGCTGGGTACACATTTGCACAGTCTGCTGTGATGTCACCGGCAGCACCATTGGCAGTGTACCAAATGAACAAGTACAAATGGTTGTATTTACCACAGGATTTGCCATAACTGCGCTCCTCTCTTAAAACTTGAGTATGATTTCATGTTCCCCGGCTTCCAGCGGGATTTGCTGCATTTTCTTGCCATACAGCACAGCCAAATTGCCTTCGGCGGCGAATGCCGCCTGTACCAGCCCGTCAGGGCTGGTGTATGCAGGCTGTGCCTGCATCAGTGCTTTGCCGCGCCCATGCGCGGCTTTCAAGGGGGCGGCTAAAATGCCGCCCTCCTCCTCAAGCGCCGCCAGGCGAATCAGTTCCGGTTTGTCCTCATCCATCACCAAAAATGTGCCCGGCACGGGCAGCAGGGCACGATTGCCCCTGCAATAAAGCCGCAAGGTTTCCGCGCCTTTGGCGGCGGTATCCTGCGCGATGCGCAGTTCTGCCCGCCCAGCGGTACACAGCCAGATTTCCGCATCCGCAATGGGTTTTTTGCCATGCACCAAACGGAGCGTCAATTTTGCCGCTGTATGCTGGAACCGGTAACCTGTCCCTGGGGCAAGCAGCATACTGCCTTCCCACAGCCCTTTTTCAGGCACTTCAATGGTCAGCACACCGGTTTGGTACCCATGCAGCGATACCGTTAAATCATACGCCCCGGCGGGCAAATCTGTCCAGATGAGCCAGCCGCCTGGGCGTGCTTGTGGGCGGCTTTGCCGCCCATTGAGCGTACAAATGGCTTTGCCTTCGGCAGGACAGCCCCGGAAACTGTCACGCAGCTGTAATGCCGCGCTGACCCTGCGCCGGATCATGGCGCACCTCCATCCATTTGTTCGGTATTGATTTCCACTTCTGTAACTCTTGTGACATGGCGCGACCGTTTGGATGCAATCGTTACCCCGGTCACCATGAGCACAAAAGACGCTTTATATTCTTTGGAAGTATTGTTCCAAATTTTCAGCATTTGTTCAAATGGCACCTTTTCCATTGCCAAATGGATTTGTGCTTGTTCCTCGGCAAGGGAACCGCCTAAATACTGCTGTGGTATCACAGGATGATCCCGCAAGGTTTGAATTGCCGCCCCTAAAATACGATGCTGATCCGCTTCGCGGAGCTGTGCAGGCGCTTTGGAATGCGCAGTCACCAAATACCGCAGAATAAACTGTGCGGGGCGGCGGCGCTGGGTATTTTTATCCACCTGATAATACCCACTGGTTATATTTTGACTTTCTTCCTCAATGTCATAAAGATATAATGTGAGCTGGTTATTTTCACTTTCATGCGGTGAACATAATGCAATCAGTTCCCGGTTGCCAAGCGGTTCAGGCGTCAGGTTATCCCGCAGCAAATCAACCAATGCGCTGCCTGCTTCTACAATTGCCGTATAATCAGCCATTTTGCCCCTCCTTTACTGGGATGATTGCCCTGCCGCCTGATAAAGCGGCAATAATGCGGATGCCTGCCAGCCCTGGGTACGTGATACCCAACCACCAGTTAAATCATTCAGTGTATTTACCTTTGCGGTAAAACCGCTAAGCGCGGTATAAAGTGCCGCCTGACAATCAGATTGTGTATTCATCGCTTGATACCAATCAGCTTTTGCCGCTGAACCGGTTGCGAACTGCCCCGCGATTGCTGTGGCATTTTGTGCCGCCTGCTGGGCTGCTGCAAGCGCACTTTTCATCTGTCCATAAGCGCCAACCATATCGGCAAGTGTTGTTTTCACTGAAAGGGCAATCGCGGTGCTGTCCACCGGCTGATCCGGCGCGGCTGTCGCCTGCGCATATGCGGTAGCAATCAGCCCTAAATCGCTGATATCTAGCGTGACCGGATCAAACTGCACAGTCAGCGCACTTAAATCATAACCGGATGGGTCAATCCCGCCCGCGCTGGCAGCTTCCGCAGAAGCTTTGCCCATCGCGGCGGTACACGCCGCAAGCTGTCCGGATAACGCGGTCTGCTGTGACTGCAAATTGGCAACAGTTTGCGGGTCGCCAGTGCCGCCCGCCTGCGCATTTTGCGCATCGGTCAGCAGTTCACCCACACGGGCAAGGTTTTGTTCGACCGCGGCGCGGCGTTCCGCGTTTTCCCAATAAGAAAGCATGGCAGCAATGGCAGCGGATGCGCTTGCCGCTGACGGGCAAGCCGCAACCGCGTTTTCCACCGGGGCTTTGCCC
>CAXHNU010000032.1:0-14130 GCA_964017555.1 uncultured Butyricicoccus sp.
CTACTGTGCAAGTTCGCGGCCTGCACGGAAGAGGAAAGAGTGTTCCTGCTGAAAACCTTGGACTGCATGGCAGAGCAAATGCTTAACCGGCATGAAAGAGCAGCCGGGGATAAAGCAGCCGAATAGGGTTAAAACTCCAACTGCCAGATTATTTGTGCCTATTATCCCTTTTGGTTCCTATAATTCCCAATACATATAGCATACAGGGGCAAAAGCAATTTACCGGCAAGATTACAGCAAGATTTCGGCAAGACTTTCGTTTTAATTCGACAAAAACGGGAGTATCAAAGCACATTACTCTGATATTCCCGTTTTTTATCCTTTACCAGCAGGAGGAACAAATTTATAACCGACCCCTCTGGTATTCTGAATGTAGTTTTTACTGACATCAGCCAGCTTTTTATAAAGGTTTCCAATATGTGACCGAACCGTATTCTCTCCATTGATACCCAAATCATCGCCCCATACCTGCCGGTATAGCTGCTGACGGCTAAAAATCTGGTTTGGGTGCTTGGCCATGTAGAATAGCAAATCAAATTCTGTGCGTGTTAGTTCTAACAGTTCTCCATCAATGATCACATGACGGTAGATGGAATTGATAATCAATTCTGTGCCAAAAATAAGAGGATGCTTTTCATTATTTGCGTCGTTTGCATCTAAGTATAGTTGTATTAGAGAATTTGCTTGTGCTATACAAATACGCATATCCACTGGTTGCTCCAGGCAGGCGTTTGTACCGGCATGATACAAAGAAATTTTTTCTTTAATATCCAATATGGGTGCAATATGCATAATTGGCAAATAGGAGTTTTCCCTTATTAAGCGAACAATCTCAGCATCCTGCTTTGCAAATGACTGGATGAATATAATAATCAGGCAGTATTCGCCGGATAAAAGAACATTCAAGGCTTCCTTTACGGACATCGCATAGTTGACATCCGTGCTGTCATTCTGTATATGTTCTTTAACAGAGTGGAAAGCTGTTAGATCGCCGCTTATGACTAATATCCGTTTCTTTATGCTATCCTCACCACCAATCTTTCCAAAATATTATTTTCCTAATGTAAAGATGTTGCGGGCAAAGTTTTTCGCGCTTGCAACACTTTAATTATTTTTTTGTTTTGCAGACGGAATGATTTCCTCATGGAAAAAGTAATTTACCACGATGGGCGCATCGCTAAAAGGACGCTTAATGGAATCATCATTCCGAACATAGATAAGTTTTTCGTTTGCAGCAAACTCCCGTATTTCCTTGTCCAGCGCAGCCCAATAGTTTCGGTCACTTCGCTGATAAATTTCCTCATACAGCGGCAATAGGGCGGGGCGTTTTTCTCTGATATAATCTAATATGACTTTTTTATAGCCGCCGCGCAGATTCAGATTTTCCAACCAGACCAGATTGCATTGATTCTTTGCCTTGCGGATAATTGCCGGTACATCAGTGATAGCAGGAAAAATAGGAGAGATGAAACAGGTAGTTCTCACCCCAGCATCATGAAATGCTTTCATGGCAGCAAGACGGCGCTCAATACTGACAGCTTCGTCCATATCCTCCCGAAACGCCTCGTCCAACGTATTGATTGACCAGGACACACGGGCCTCCGGAAATGTCTTGATTAAATCCAGATCGCGCAAAATCAAATCGGACTTCGTTGCAATACTAATTTTACAACCGCTTCCCTGCAACTGCCCTAATAAGGCTCTTGTCCGCCCCCAGGTTTCTTCTAACGGCTGGTAGGGGTCAGTCACAGAACCGATGAACAATTCTTTTCCCGCGTACCGCTTCGGGTTTTTGATCTCCGGCCAGTGCTTCACATCGACAAACTCGCCCCAAGGTTCCGGGTGATTGGAAAACCGCTTCATAAACGAAGCATAACAATATTTGCAGGCGTGGGCGCAGCCCGTATAGGGATTGACCGAATAATCTGACACGGGCAGATTGGATTTCGTTAATACGCTTTTTACTTCTATCTCCTTTACGATCATTTTCATATCACGCTCCCCTTAAATAGTGTCCTGTTTTGGAGATGGGGCAATCCAACAGCTTGTCCGGCGTTCCGCAGAACAACACTTCTCCGCCATCGCTACCGCCCTCCGGCCCCATGTCGATGATCCAGTCAGCTTGTGCAATCAATTCCAAACGATGCTCCACAATCACCACAGTATTGTGCTGTGCCACCAACTGCCGCAGCAAGGAAAGCAATTTCTCAATATCCCGGTTGTGCAGGCCGGTGGTCGGCTCGTCCAGAATGTAGATATTGCCCTCTTTGTGCAGCTCACTTGCCAGCTTGACACGCTGAACCTCGCCGCCGGACAGGGTGCTGGTAGGCTGTCCAAGGGTCATATAGCCCAGGCCCACATCCATCATGCTTTGGAGGGGCTTTCGCACTTTTTCCTCTGTAAAAAATTCCATCGCCTGCTCAATCGTCAGGGCCATAACTTCCTCAATGTTTTTCCCGTGGTAGGTGTAGGCCAATGCGGTGGGGTTAAAGCGCCTCCCTTGACATTCCTCGCACAGAACTACAACAGGCTCCGCAAAGGCCATTTCATAGGAAATCTCACCTTTTCCCTTGCAGACAGGACAAGCCCCCTTGGAATTAAAGCTAAACCACTCGGCCCCTACGCCATTCTCTTTGGCGAACAGCTTCCGTATCTCGTCCATAACGCCCGTATAGGTGGCGGGGGTGGAGCGGATCGATGTGCCGATGGGCTTTTGGTCGATCACAATGGCCTCTGGACAGCGTTTTACAAATTCGTGACAGACCAACGAGCTTTTGCCGGAACCGGCAACGCCAGTAACAGCGGTCAGCACTCCCTTGGGAATTGTCACATCAATATGTTTCAGGTTATGACAGTGAGCATTCCTGATTTCAAAGCCCTCTGTCCAGGGCAGGGGGGCTGGATTAATTTCAATTTTCTGGCGAATGGCCTGTGCGGTGATCGTGTCCCCGTGGCGCAGGCCCTCCAAATCGCCCTGATAGACGATCTCGCCGCCCCGCGTCCCGGCCAGCGGCCCCAGTTCTATGATATGGTCGGCCAGGGTCATCATCTGGCGGCTATGCTCCACCACCAGCACATTGTTATGACTGTCCCGCAGTTCCACCAGCAGACGGCCAATCCGATCTGCGTCGGCAGGATGCAGGCCGGCGGTAGGTTCGTCGAAAATATAGGTGATGTTGCTTAAACTGCTTCCCAGGTTCCGCACCATTTTAATGCGCTGGACTTCTCCCCCGGACAGCGTGTCCGTCCGGCGGGACAGGGACAAGTAGCCGATGCCCACCTCTACCATACGCCCTATATAGGCCATAATCTGTTTCGCAAGGGACACGCCCACGGGGTTGTCGATTTCCGCTAAAACTGGCAGTAGGTCACACACGGGCATTTCAAAATAATCGACAATATTATGCTCATTGATTTTCGATGCCAGAGCCGCAGGGTTCAGCCCTGTGCCGCCGCAGACTTTACACGGCCCTTTGTGAACATGGGTCAGGATTTCCTCCTGCAAGCCCTTTTTCAGCTTGGAAATATCCCGATGGTAAAGCCTGCGAAATCGGGGAAGAACGCCCTCGTAGTCTACCCGGTCAACTCTGCCGGTGTTGTTGGAGCGTATCTCAATTTTCAGCGGTTCCTTTGTGCCGTGGCACAAAATCTCCCATTCGTCGGCGGTGAAATCCCGCAGTTTTTTGTCCGGGTCAAGGAATGGATTGGTCTGATATAGGTAGGTCTGCCACCCAGCGGAAAACTGGCTGAACAGGATGCCGCCCTCCCGCAAGGTCTTGTCCATATCAAAAAGACTATCCTCGTTCAGTTCCAACTGTTCCCCCAAGCCGGTACAGTGGGGGCACATTCCCAAAGGATGATTGAACGAATAAGCCATAGAGCCACCCGCGCTGGGTTCTCCGATACGGGAAAACAGCAGACGAATCAGCGGGGCGGCATCAACAGCCGTCCCCACGGTGGAACGGCTACTAACGCCTATTGCTTTCTGATCGACAACTATCGTTGGAGTCAGGTTGTGAATTTCGTCTACCCTGGGGCGCTCATAGTGGGGCATTTTATTCCGCAGATAGAGAGGATAGGAGGTCTGCCACTGGCGGGTGCTCTCAACCGCAATCGTATCAAAGGCCAGTGAACTTTTGCCAGAGCCGGAAATACCTGCTAACACCACCAGCTTTCCCTTTGGGATTGTCAGGTCAATGTGTTTCAAATTGTTTTCGGACGCGCCAATGATTTCAATGTTGTCCATCGCTTACACCATCTTTCCGGCCTGATATGCACGCGCAAGAGCCGGATGCCCCTCAATTTCGCCTTTCTCCATAATACCTCCGGCAAAAATCACTCCTGCCAGCTTCGTCTTGTCAAAGCAGCGAATCCAGCCATTCAAGCCCTCCACCGTCCCCTGAACAGTCGTTTCCAAATCCTCTCCGGCAGATGCCAGCAGGTAAATATCTCGGAAACGATATTCGCCGGGGAACAGCGGGTAAGTTCTATCCAGGAAAATCTTCATTGTCCCGCACATTCCGTAGAAGTAAACCGGCGTAGCGAAAGCAACTACATCAACATCTTTCATCTTTTGTAAAATGTCGGTTACAACATCTTGAATGACGCACTTCATAGTTTTCTGGCAGGCAAAACAGCCTCGGCAACACTCTAACTTTCGGCCTGACAAGTTGATATGCTCTACCTCATGCCCTGCATCCGCCGCGCCTTTTGCGAACTCCTGCGCTATGCGGTCGGAGTTGCCGCCCTTGCGGAAACCAGTGGATAAGACCAATACCTTTTTGTTCATAGTTAGCAATCTCCTTTCCTTGCAAATGTTAAAAGCAATCCTGTATCGTCTATTTTTTCTACATCTTTAACAAAAAAATCAACAGGAATCATTGTGCTTTGGTTCGGGCTTGCTTCAAAGGAGGTCTTGGTTGGTGCATCGGGAGAACCCCCATCCACTGTGGCCACCATCAGAACCTTGTATTCATCCACCAACCCTTCGCGGATAAAGCTGCCGTTCAGGTGGCCGCCACCCTCCAGTAGCAGCCGGTCAATACCAAATAGGGAGTACAGCTTCTCCACCACCAGCTTGAAATCCAGCTTCTCTTTGCCGCCAAAGATATAAGAAATCTTCATGTTGCGGAGGAATTGCAGATAGGCATCGGAAACCTGTTCCGTCAGGACGGAAATAATGTGGTCGCCAACACGGTTCACATAAATGTCGGATGCGCCGTGAAGCATCACATTGGATGCCCATGCCAGCTTGCCGGAGCCGTCAATGGCAACGCAGTATTTATCGGCATCTGCGTCCGCTATGTAGTCTGTACGTTCAATAGGCGGAACATCTGTGGGGAGTTCCAGCTTGTTTCCGGGAGCCAACTGCCAGGGCCAGTCCTCAAAGGTGACACGCCCGTTCATAAAAGCCTTTGCGTCCAATTGGTCGTGGATCTGCTCATATTTGGCAATGTATTCGAGGCCACGCTCCGTTTCAAAATATGCGCCAATAATTTTCCCATCCAGGGAGTTCATCATGTAGCAGGTAATATACGGTCTGTTCATTGTCGTACCTTCTTTCAATTTATTTGCAAGAGAATGGGCGAGGTTTAATTGACTCGCTTACTCCCCTCACATACGTTTTAAAATCTTTCGGCATCTATGCCTTTTTGGTTCCACATTAAATAAAATTTTGCGAAGTGAGCAACAAAACCTTTTATATCAATATTTTTTGTATTGATACAAATGTCATAATTCTGTTTATCCCCCCACTTTTTTTCGGTGTAGAACTCGTAATATTTTGAGCGGCCCTTGTCTATCTCCATAATTTTCTGCCGCCATTCTTTGTCCGTGTAGGTTTCTTCCGGTGTGTGCCGGGACTGGCAACGTTCAATTCTGCTTCCCACGTCCGCATACACGAAAATGCGAAGTGGGTGGTATGCTTTCAAAATTTCATCCGCGCACCGTCCCACAATCACGCAAGAGGACTTAGAAGCCATTTCTTTGAGGATGCGACTCTGCTCGGTATAGATGGCCCGGTCAACCTGCGGAACGGACATCATATCTGGTCGAATGCTGCGCCCAATTGTAATAGGGTACAAAACGTGGGGCTTTTTCTCCATAACAGAATGAACATATTCCTCTGCCAACTGTGTGCTTTTGGCAATTTCCGAAACAATCTCCTGATCGTAATAGTCTATATGGAGCAGGTCGGCCAAACGCCGCCCGAACTCCCGGCCTCCGCTGCCAAATTCTCGACCTATCGTGATAATATCGCTCATATTGCAGTCCCCCTTATGATAGTAATTTCTTTTGATAATGGTAATACGGAACCATGATAAAAAGTAATGCGCCTACCCATGCCATCGGCTCCACAAAGTACAAAGCCCCGGTTCCCAGCACAAGCACAATGACCTTTGCCATAAGGATGCGGATAACGCACTCGGCAAAGCCGGAGATCATCGACCAAAAGGAATTACCCAATGCCTGCATTGCATTTCGGTAAACATGGATCAGATAAAGAATGATTAGTCCCGCTGATGCAATAATCAGGTATCGGAAACCAATTTGCAAAGCCTCCGTTGCGCCCTCCTCGGCTGCGTCAATAAACATCTGCAAGAGGTATTTACCTATCAGCAGCATGATAATGGTCACACAGACAGCCATAATAACGGAGATAACTGCCGAAGTTCTGACACCGGAACGCACCCGCTCTTTTTTACCCGCTCCATAGTTTTGGGCGAAAAAAGTGGAAGCGGCTGTACCAAGGGAAATTGCGCTGCTTTCCAGCAGCCCAAACATCTTATTCATGGCGGTGTACCCGGCAATAAAAATGCTCTCTTGCAGATTGATGGCAGATTGTAATACCATGCCGCTGGCGGCAATCACGATCATTTGCAGAGCGATGGGCAGGCCAAAGATAAGCATTTCCTTTGCCATTTTCCTGTCAAACGCCCAATCACCTTTTTCAAACCGTACATACTCCACTTTACGGATACGAACCAAGCAGAAAAGAAAAGAAAAAAGCTGGGCCGTGACAGATGCAATCGCCGCACCAAATACACCCCAATGGAATACCAGGACAAACAGCAGATCTAACCCCACGTTCATCAATGCGGCAATCACCATAGCGATCAGGGGGGACTTTCCGTCCCCAAAAGCCCGCAGGATAGCGGCGGCCATATTGTAAGCAGTCACAATCAGCGTTCCGGCAATCATAGTTGTCAAATAAACTACGGCGTTGTCAATGATGTCGCCAGGGGTCTTAAGCAGCACCAGCAGCGGATTTGCCACAAAAAGCCCGATGGCGGTCATCACGATACCAATGATGGTACACAGCATTGTGGACATGGCAATGGTCTTGTTCAAATTGCGGTAATCTTGTTTACCGAAATAGCGGGAGATAAAAACGGCAAAGCCCTGGGTCAGTCCTTGCACCGTCCATAGGATTAGCCAATACGTCCAGTCGGCGGAACCCACAGCTGCCAGAGCTTTCAATCCCACGCCCCGACCCACAACGGAACTATCCACGATCATGTAGAGTTGCTGTCCTACATTTGTTAAAATCAGGGGTAAAGCAAAGGATAAAATCAGTTTTACCGGCTTCCCCCGTGTCATATCTGTTATCTGTTTCATTTCAAGAATCCTCTCATGTTGACAGTGTTTCGTGTGCATAGTATAATTATAAAACCGGTAAAATAAAATTCAAGCAAGAATAGTACATTTTTATATAAGGATAAAACCAATTTGTAAGGAGGGGCCGGAATGTATTTAAAGACATTGCAGGTCGGAGAAGATTTACGAGAACATATTTCTTATGGTAGTCACGCAATGATGCTTTCTACTTGTGTTGATAATTTTGATGATTACTTGCATAAGGAATGGGGGGTTCATTGGCATGATGAGATTGAATTTGGCATTCTCCAAAAAGGGGTAGCACAATTTACGGTATATAATGGCTCGAACCAATTTTCAAGAGTGCTACATCAAGGTGATGGTATTATCATTAACTCTGGCTATCTTCACGGAGCAAAAGCCCTTGCTCATAATACGGTGATAGCTGAACTTGTACTCCCCATTACATTTTTTAATAAACCTTTTGAGAATCTCTCGCATCAGATTGTTTCCCCCGTCACAGAGAGCGATGTTGCAGATTTAGTTCTGCGAGCAACAGAACAAACAGATCAGCCTCTTTTATCCAATATACGAGAGATTTGTTCAATCACTGAACAGGAAATAGGTTTTGAACTTTACTTTATGGAACTGGCCTGCAGGATATGGCGGCTCCTTATGCTTCGCATTTTACAGGATCAGAAAACAAAGCTGGTTCCGGTTCAGAATAGACTTCAAGAACGGCGTGTGAAACAGATATTGTCTTTCATCCATGAACATTATAGCGAACATATCAGCATCAATGATATAGCAAAGTTTGCAGCAATCAGCCGTACAGAGTGTTTCCGCTGTTTTCAAACTCTTTTGAAAAAATCACCAATGGAATATTTGACAGAGTATCGCATTTCTATGGCGGCGATGCTACTGGCAAATACAGAGCGGTCACTTATTGATATTTCTCATTCCTGCGGATTTAATAGCCCCAGCTATTTTGGCAAACTGTTTCGGGAACAGTGTGGGGTGACACCTAAAAAGTATCGGGAGCAAGCAGGGACATTCTCATAGCGTAGGCAAGCAATGATTCAGGATATCCTTTTGGATATTCCGAATCGCTTGTTGGGGTTCCCCCAAACCCCGGACTGGCCGCAGAGCGGCCAGTCGAACGCGCCTTTCGGCGCGGCTCCATGCTTCATATGACCAGCAGAGAGAGAATGATGCAATAGCTTCATGGAGGAGGGGAGCGACGAACCCGCGATCCTGGCGGTGCCCTCGCTGACACTCTGGTGGGATTAGCATTTTGCTTGGATTCTTAAGATGCCTAGACTGACCCACGCCGGTCTGTCTGCACACCTCCCACCACAAGACCAAACATGAGCCATTATCCTTGTCCCTTGCTGGTAAAAAGCACCCAGCCGGGACGCTGTGCGCTCCCAGCTGGGTATTGGGTGGATTTCTATTACTTTTGTCCTTTCTGCTGCACCTCACTTTTTGGCATCCCTCGTTATGCCTATTTTTGCTGGATAAATAGATGGAAAAAGAATAAGGACAAACCCGTAAAACCCTGTATTTATGGGCTTTATCCGGTTTGTCCTTATTATATCCTATGGGCACACGCTGGCAACACTGCTGATGGAAGCTGATGTGGATACAAGATATATCCAGCAGTTGCTTGGTCATGCTTCCATCTTGACAACCCAGATTTATACACACGTTTCGGGCACCAAACAACGTGAAATCATGGCAACCAAACATCCACGCAATTCCATTTCCATTGCCGCGCTTTGCGCGTAAAAATTTTCATCTGTAACCATGTTAAATTTATGTTTCTATAACAAATGATAAGTTAAAACACGGATAATACACGATTATCCATCAGTTGTCAATGTTATTTTTAATAAAATTATAGGCCTGTGTTTGTTAAATTTGTACAAAACAGAGGTCTTTTCGTCGTGCCCAAAACCAGATATTGTGCGAAAAATGGCGAAAAATGCGGGATAATCGTGTATTATCCTGTATAGAAGGTTGTGTTTCTTGAGATTTTGTATTTGCGAAGCGCAATTTTCCAGAAAAATCTTGCCTAATGCACATGGAGGTGCTGTTTTATGTTGGCTTTGACTGTACGCGAAGGCGATTATGTAACAATTGGGAATGACATTGTCGTACAGGTGCTGAAAACCGGTGATACATTCAGAATAGCGATTGAAGCGCCGCATTCCCTTAAAATAGAGCGCGGAAAAGTACACGAAATGAATGGGAATATACCGGAATGTATTCAGCGGGTACGTCAGCAGCCACCCCCTAAAAAGGTACTCAAACAGCAAGCCGCAAAAGCTGCTGTAATGAATCAAAAAGCGGTTTTATAACAGCAAGGAGGAACGGAAATGCCAGCAAAAAAGGATTCAAGATGCTGTGCAGATGCTGAGAAAACAGCACAATATACCGTCCTGAAAATCCGGCTTTATCCTACAGCAGAACAAGTCGATTTGTTAGAAAAGACATTTGGATGTTGTCGTTACATATGGAATCAGATGCTTGCTGATGTGCAGGAATTTTATGCCGCAACGGATATTCACTATATTCCAACACCGGCAAAGTATAAGAAAACTGCGCCGTTTTTAACAGAAGTAGACAGTCAGGCGCTGTGTGCGGTACATCAAAATTTACGCAAAGCATTTTTAGATTTTTTTCGTGCTCCGAAAAGTTTCGGATATCCTCAATTTAAGACGAAAAAGGCGCGGAAAGATACATTTACAGTTTATTGCCGTCCTTACCGGCGAGGTCCATCGATTATACTTGCAGATGATGGAATACAAATGCCTAAACTGGGGCATATCAAAGCGAAAGTGCATCGAAAACCATTGCCAAAATGGGAATTGAAGTTTGTTACAGTGACAAAAACGAAAACTGGGAAGTATTTTTGTGCTGTTACATTCAAATATGATGCAGCGCAAACGGCAAAAACCATGCTGGTTTTACAGAAAACCCTTGGAATCAATCATTCTTTGCTGCATTTTTATGTGGATAGTGATGGAAATCAACCGGATCTGCCGCTTTGGATTGCAAAAGCAAAAGAAGATTTAGCCCAAATGCAAAGCAGGCTTTCCCGGATGCAGCCAGGTTCCAGAAATTATATGGAACAGGCGCAAAAAATCCGACTTTTGCATGAACATATTGCCAATCAGCGAAAAGACTTCATTCATAAGGAAAGCAGGCGGATAGCCAACGCCTGGGATGCCGTATGTGTGCGAGATACTGATTTGGTAAAACTTTCACAGCAAGTGAAGGGTGCCAATGTCATGGATTCTGGGTTCGGGATGTTTCGCGATTGTTTGAAATATAAGTTGATGCAGCAAGGAAAGCAGTTTATTGTCATTGATGCGTATACGCAGACAGCAAAAACCTGTCATGAATGCGGTTTGTGCATGAAAAGCTGTCACGGCGTGAAAAAATCTGGATTTGTCCGCAATGCGGCACAGAAATTTCCCGTGAAATCAACGCCGCAAAGAACATCCGCGATTTAGGGATGCAACAATTACAGGAAATATGCACATTTCGTGCTGTTTCATAAAATTTCTTACCAATAACCGGTCGGGACGCCGGAGATTGCCCATGTAAACGATTCGAGGGAGTGTTGATACAGCAATCAAATATAACGTTTTGGATGCTGTATCAGCACTTTCCGAAGAAAATCCGTCAAGTGGGAATGCCTTGATTCTTTCTTGGCAGTCCACTCAGCATAATGTCTATTTATGACAACACAGCATTTCGCCTGTTAAGGAAAACAGGTTTGCGGAAAATTTAAGGAGATTATAACTATGCTTTGTATTTCCATGAAGCCCGGTGACTATTTCACCGTTGATAACAATACAGTCGTACAATTTGACCGTTTAACAGGCGAACGGGTGCATTTAACCGTCCATGCGCCGCGTGAAATCCCGATTTTACGCGGGGAACTGCTGGAGCGCAAAGGCGGTCAGCGTCCGGATTGTGTGATGGAAAAATCACCACGTTATATCAAACAGCTTTCATGGAATCAGGCAAAAAAGAACGCATTGCAAGAAATGCGCCAAATGCTGGAACAGATGGGCGACAGCCCAGAAGTACAGGTCTTGCAGGAAAAATTAAACTATATTTTTCCACAAGTGCAGCAATCCAGCCCGGCAAATACTTAATTTTGGTTTCGATCCAGTTTGCGCGAACTGGTAGAAATAGATGTTATATGCCAGTAAGTTTCAAATGCTGAAGTACAAGGCGTTTGAAATGGATGGCATCCACGACCTGTGTTTTGGCATATAGGAAGCCGCTAAAGCACACTAAACGACCGAAAGGAGTCAAAAATTATGCGGATCCAACACAATATTATGGCGATGAACGCCTACCGCAACTACTCAAACAACACTTCGGCACTCTCCAAGAACCTGGAACGTCTGTCCTCCGGTTATAAGATTAACCGTGCTGGCGACGACGCCGCGGGCTTGGCGATTTCCGAAAAAATGCGTGCGCAGATTACCGGTCTGGAAGCTGCTCAGAAGAACGTCAAGGATGGTATTTCTTTGGTAAACACTGTTGAAGGCGCTATGCAGGAAATCCAAGATATGCTCAACCGTATGGTTTACCTGGCGACACAGTCCTCAAACGGTACATATGACAACGAAGTTGACCGTGCAAATCTGCAAAAAGAGGTTGAATCTCTAAAAGAAGAAATCAACCGTATTGCAGATAGTGCGAATTTCAATGGTATCAATTTGCTGGATGGATCACAGGAAGCGAAAAATGCAATTTCTGGTGTTACAAATGTAACGATTGCAGCTATTCGTGACGGTCGTCTGGGAGTAGAGGCGCAGGCTGGTCAATTTTCTGTTGACTTTAGCAATGTAGATATTAAGGCTGATGCGCAAGGTGATTTAACATACACCATTTTTGGGCAGCAACTTACGCTTGGAACATTAAATGAAGGCGAAAGTATGTCTGGTGCAGCAATAGCAGCCAAAATTGTGGAACAGTGGAATGTCTTGGATGATGATACTAAGACGATACATGGTGCGTTAATGTCAGCTTCAGTTGTTAATGAAACAACAGTTATGTTTGATATGGCTAATGCACCGACAGAGGCATGGGCAACTGCAGCTGGTGATGGTGATTCCCTGAATCTTAATGGTAACCAAGCTGCTGAAATTACAGTATCTACTGTAAAAGAGCCTGTTGACAGCACTAAAGGACGCTTATATGCGCAAGGTAGCTTCCAGTTGGGCGCGACGTAACTGTAGGAGATGGCAAAACACTGCAAATCGGTGATACTACCTATGTTTTTGCCGTCGGTAAAAATAGTGCCTACAAAGACTATACCAACGTCATTGATTTGACTGATATGACGCAAGATGAGATTGACGGTAAAATTAACGATGGTACAGTCGGCAGGCGCCTTACTAATGCCGCTTTGAATAACAAAAACTTCAAAGTGGGTTCTGATACTACTGGCGCTACGATTTATATCACTGAAATTGAAGGCGGCGTAGATTATGATAAGAATAATCTGCAAGGTCCGACTTTAGATGATACTGCAGATGCTGCTCCGCAATGGTTAGGGTTAGTACGTCAAGGTACTATTGATGTTAGCAAAAGCAGTAATGGGTTGACTCTTCAGATTGGTGATACAAGCGATAGGTTCAACCAGCTCCGCGTATCTGTAGGTGATATGCATGTTGATGCACTGGGTATCCAAAACATTAATATCGGTTCGCAAAGTGGTGCGCAGGCTGCTGTTAATGTGATTAAAAATGCGATTAACTATGTTTCCAGCGTTCGTGGTGATCTTGGCGCTATCAGCAACCGCCTTGACCATACCGCTAACAACCTGTCTGTTATGCGTGAAAATATCACCGATGCTGAGTCTACTATCCGTGATACTGATATCGCAGAAGAAATGATGGCTTACACCAAGAACAACATCCTTGTACAGTCTGCACAGGCGATGCTTGCACAAGCCAATCAAGTGCCGCAGGGTGTTCTGCAGCTTCTCCAGTAAGTTGAAGCGGATTAAGGAACCACTGATTAAAGCTCCGCTCAAATCACATGCAATCGAAACATGATACAAAACCTAAGTATAAAGCCATATTGGGGGAGAAAACACCCATTTCTCACCCTCCATCCGGTCTAAAGGGCGCAAGAACCCTGAACGGGTCGCAATGAGCCGCCCGCCCTGGCAAGCATATACAGATTCGCGCTGGCAAACAGCACATGCAATCGGTTGAGATTTTTACGCAGTCCTCGATAAACTGCCTTTCGAAAACCAAAGATATTTTTCACGATTCGGTAGGGGTGTTCCACCTTGCAGCGTACAGCGGATTTGCGGTTTTCAATGTACCGCTCCCAGTCAATGGCGTTGTCGGAAACCTTGGGCAGCCTGCCTGGACGGCGGTTGATGCGGTATTCAATTGCGGAAAACTGTGGATTATTTTTGATTTCTTCTCGTTTTTCAAGCCCCAGATACGCGCTGTCCCCGTAAACTACTTCGTCATCCTCCCGCAGCAGCTTTTC
>CAXHNU010000032.1:14744-21322 GCA_964017555.1 uncultured Butyricicoccus sp.
TCATGCCACACGCCCCCTTTTCCCCTATTATACCACACCTTCCTGACTCATGGAGGATTAAATCAGTGGTTCCTTAAGTTTTTTCAGCGTGGTTTTGCCCTGTTGCTGGCAACGTCTTTGGCGCTGACGGCGACAGGCTGCAAAAAGGAAAAAGAAACAGAAGAAGAAAAACCGAAAATCGGTTACGCTGAAGGTGTCACTGTTGTAGAAGATCCCGATGCACTGCAAAAAACTGTCGATGAGATGTACGAAAAGGCAGCAGAAGGCGGCGTGGGTCTGGAATACAAAAATGATGCGTTCAGCAGCGATGGTGAAAAGTTTGAATGTTATATCGCAAATGCTGCAAAAAATAAATATGATATGTATATTCAGATTTTTGCCGATTCGGGATTGACGGATGAACTTTTCCTGTCGCAGCTGCTTCGTCCGGGTACTGCATTTGATAATATCACGCTGGAACACAAATTAGATCCCGGCGATCATCGTGTTTACGTTGCTTTCACACAAGTGGAAGAAGACTTAGAAACGATTCATGCACAGGTTATGGTTACAATGGACTTCCATGTAACTAAATGAGTGTAATGTAACAGCTTTATGCTGTTGCTGATATTTATGAAAGAAGGTATTTTATCATGACAATGAAGAAAATCACAAGCCTGGCACTATCCGGCGCACTGGCACTGTCCCTGTCCGCTCCTGCTTTTGCAGCTGACCCTGATACTAAGGAACTCTCTCTTGACGCACCTAGCGCGAATACTACTATTTCTGTTACGACAAAAGCGCCTACAATCAAGGTTACAATTCCTCAGACTGGTGCTGCACTGCTGAACCCTTACAAAATGTCTGTTAAGCCGATTGATGCTACAGGTGCAGAAGATGCTTCTGGTACAGCCGTTCAGGATCAAATCCTTAGCCCAACACAGTATATTACAAACGAAAGTGATGTTGCTGTAAGCATTTCCGCTGATATTACTGGCAAGCCAGCCAAGAATGTGAGTCTTGCAAATGCAGACTGGGGGACAAAGCCACCAACAACCAACAGTGTATTCATGTATTTCCAGATTCTCAACACTGACGATAATACTTCGGATGTGACTTGGGATAATTTTGACGCTAAGAGCACAAAGCAAGCTGTTGTTGCTACTACCAAGGTTTCTAAGCCCGATATGGTTACATTAGCAGCTGATACCGATCCTGATACCACTGACACAGGGGATACTTATGCAGCTTTCCATTTTGGTGGAAAAGTTGTTGAAAAACCAGCGAAGGCTTGGACTGCTGCCGATACTGTCGATGTAACTATCGCGTTTAGCGTTGCTCCTGTAGCTAATGAAACAGCGTAAGTTTACAACTTCGTTTTTTCGATGATCTGATGCTTTTACATTTTGAAAGAAGGTACTTGATTATGACTATGAAGAAAATTACCAGCCTGGCTTTGTCCGGCGCTCTGGCTTTGTCCCTGTCCGCTCCGGCTTTTGCCGCTGAAACCGCTACGATGAATTATGAAGGTTCTGTGCAGGCTCCGGCCATTGCAGTAACGGTTCCTGATAGTGGTACAATTGTACTCAACCCGTATAAGATGAGCTTTACTCCTGATGGTGCTTCTGATGCTGTCACTGACCAGGTTTATTCTGGCACACAGTACATCTACAGCGAGAGTAACGTACCGCTGAAAGTCAGCGCATCTGTAACCGGTACTTTGCCAACATCCCAGGACAAGGCAAACGCTGTCACCTTTGCAACTGCACCAATCTCAACTGCTAAGACCCAACCTACGACAAAGAACGTTTTCATGTACTTTGAACTGGTTGCAACAGAAGATAATACTTCTGAAGTCGAGTGGGCGACAAGCTTTGACTCAAAGTCTACAAATCAGATTTTGCTGTCTGCAAAGGCTACTGAAAAGAAGGATATTATCACACTGCCAGTGGCTACTGTTAATGGCAATACAACTACTCCTGCTGGTTATGGTGCTTTCCGCGTTACTGGTGATGCTGTCAGCGCTCCAGCTAATGCTTGGACAGAAGATGATGCTGTTACTGCAGCGGTAGCTTTTACCTTTACAGCCACTGAAACTGTTGAGGAAGCCTAAATCAATAAGCATATTTGAGTAAAATTATTTTACTTAATCCCTGACTTTGAGCCGCGCGGCTGGCTAAACGGCTGCGCGACTCAATCCTTTAAGAAGGTGAAATCTTATGAAGCAAAAACATTTATTATGTGGATGCCTTGCGTTGGCATTGGCTTTTGCCGCACCAGCAAAGGCGTTAGCTGATAACATATCCACAGAAAGCAGTTCTATTGCGACAGGTACACCAGGGGTAGCTCATGTCACCAGCACAGAATCTTCAACGCCTGCTGTAGGAGATGTTTCTGGTACATCAGCAACAAATATTACAGAATCCTCAGTTTCTGCTACTGATGTTGCTCCATCTGCACCGTCTAATGCAAATGCAGATACATCTGCTTCGGATGCAGGCAGCAGTACACCTTCTGAAAATAATTCAGAAGCAAGCACAGATACAAGTGTAGATACGTCCGCATCGGGTTCAGATTCGGAAGGAAATACAGATAATACATCTGCTGAAACACCATCTAAACCCACTGAAACTCAGCCGGATGAAACAACAGATAGTGAAACATCTTCATCAGACAATAAATCAGATTCAGCTATTGATAACGCTGACTCCGAAAATACACCGGCGCCGGAACCCACGCCAGATGCGCCAGAACCGGATTTATCCGATGATGTCAATAAAGAAGATACTGCCCCATCTGAATCAAAGCCGGAAACGCCATCTGAGCCGGATGAATCAATACCTGAAAAGCCAGCAGATGATGTAACAGATATGCCTGTTGTGCCAAATGAATCAACAGATGGCGAAAATTCGGATGAACCAAATAATCAGTTTGTGCCGAAACCTCCCAATCATGCCGATGATACTTCTGCTGCACCAGAGAAAACGCCAGAATTAGAAGAATCTCCGGACGGAGCGGTTAATCCTGAAGATCTCGTTTCTGAAGAAGAACAGCCAGAAGAACCTATTGAAGAAGAACTTCCACAGGACGTTGTCAGTATTGAAGATACACCGATTATCAATGTTGTTGTTCCAGATACCGGGAATGTTGTTTTGAATCCATACCGTATGAAGGTAAATTTAGGTGAAACAACTTCAAATGAACAAATTATCAATGAAGCACAGGTTTTCACCAGTTACAGTAATGTTCCTGTGCAGATAAATGCTAATGCAATTGGAACTGTCCCAAATGAAAGTAATGTAACTTTTATATCTTCTCCTCCCAGCAAAGGTGCAAAGGATAAAGAAGTATTTATCTATGTAGAGTTTCATGAATCCCCAGATGGCAGCGCTTCTGCACCATGGATTGGTGCTTATACAGGCGCTGAAAACCAGCTGATTGTCCGTGATGCAGATTCGCAGAAACAAACGGTTTTAACCCTGCCTGCTGGTGATGAAACACCGAGCTATGGTGTGTATAAGCTGTTTGGTTCTGCCGCGACAAGCCCTTCTGAAATGTGGTCTGCAAATGATAACATTCATGTGACAGTTGCATTTACGTTTTCGCCACTCAATGCTGAATAATGGTGTTTTGTAAATGGCAGAACAAAAGTATGAATTGCAAATTACCCATGATTTGCGCCCAGCATATTATGATGAATTTCATTGTCTGGCACAGCAATGCCATATTTCATGCTGCAAAGGCTGGCGCATTCCCTTTGACAAAAAAGATTATCTGTCATTGAAACATGAAAAAGGCTCTACAGAGCTGCAAAAGCGTCTGAAGGACAGTATGCGCCGTCTTTCAGGCGCTGCTTATTATGCAGAATTTATCATGAAAGATGGCTGGTGCCCACTGCTGCGGGGAGATGGTTTGTGTACACTGCAATGTGAAAAAGGACATAGCTCGCTGCCAGAAGTTTGCCGGAAATTCCCTCGCACAGAGGTTTATATGCCTGGATATTTGGAGCGTTCCTTATCACCGGCTTGTGAAAGCGTTTTGCACCTGCTTTGGGATTTGCCGGAGGGAACTGTATTTTGTTCGGATCCTCTTCCTGAAAAAGATTGCCGTACACTGGTTTTTGCATCTGCATCGCCGCTAAATGAAAATCTGGGGTATCATTTTCAGGAAATCCGATCATGCTGCATTGATATGTTGCAGGACAGGCGGCATTCATTGCCAGAACGTATTTTGCGGATGGGACTGGTGCTGAAAGATCTCTATGATGGGGAAACTAACATCGAACAATGGCTGGAATTTGCCCATGCCCTTGCTGACCGTGAAGAGCATTTACTGGAAGGACTTGCCGGGCAAAAGGACGCATTGGTTCTTTCTATAGGGGAGCATCATCGGCTGCAGCTTCAAGGTATGAATCTTGACTTCAAGCGGATGAAACAATACCCATTTGGCACATCAGAACAAGGCACATGGTTTGATGCACATACTCGTTTTGATACAGCATTTGCAAACCGGGAATATTTCATGGAAAATCTAATGGTTGCAGTCTTTTTCCATTTACATTTTCCAAGATTGGATTCGGTAGAGGCGATTTGGAATAGTTTCATCAGTTTTTGCAATATCTATTCTTGTCTTCGTTTTATAATGGTTATGGGCTGTTGTGCTGGCAGTAATTGCGGAAAAGATGAACTTTTTCATGCGGTTGTTTATGCTAGCAGATGCTTGCTGCATAATAGTGACGGCTATGAGGATTTTAGCAAACCATTTTTTAGAAACAAAAACACAACACGCACTCTATTGGGACATAAGGCGATTTTATTAAAGAACTAAATAGACCAGAAATTGTAGGTAAAAATTGCTGGATTTGAATGGAAACGCAGATTTGCAGGGGATAGAAAAAAATATCCTCTGCAAATTTATTTGAGTTAATCGTGTGCCGCGCAAGGTGTTAGGTTATGGTCACTTGGGAAAATACCGGATACAAATCGGACGGAATTGGCTGAAACGATAGCATATTCAGGCAGTCACAAAAAGCATAAAATTATAAAAAGTATTAATACAAATAAATTTACTATTTAGGAAAAAATATTGAAACCGATATGTATGTTATTGGCAGTAAATAAGATTTTTCAATATACACCTCCCAAAGAGCAGAAAATTCAGGTACAATAGAGGTATACATATTGATGGGGAGATATCATAAATGGAACAAAATTGGATTCAGCAAGCGGACATTTCAGCATACGGCGAAATGTTAGCGCGGGAGGAACGCAGTGAAAGTACCATCCAGAAATATTTACGGGATGTGCGGGCATTTTTGACATGGCTGAGTGGGAATGCAGCAACAAAAGAATCAGCCATTGCATGGAAAAAGCATCTTTTATCGACCGATTACACACCGGCAACGATAAATTCCATGCTGTCAGCAATCAATGGATTTTTCCACTTCATGGGTTGGGATGATTGTAAAGTGAAATTCTTACGCATCCAGCGGCGAATGTTCCGTGACCAGTCGCGGGATTTAACCAAGATGGAATATGAAAGGCTGCTGGAAACGGCAAAAAAACAAGGGAAAACGCGATTAGCATTATTGATGGAAACCATTTGTGCAACAGGTATCCGGGTGTCAGAAGTGAAATATATCACACTGGAAGCGGTATACCGCGGGCGTACAGATATCATCCTGAAAGGGAAAATCCGGACGATTCTATTGCCCAAAAAACTATGCCGGAAACTGCTGAGATATGCGAGAAAGCAAAAAATCAAATCAGGTGAAATCTTTCGTACAGCGACAGGACATAGCCTGTCCAGGCGGCAGATTTGGCGAGAAATGAAAGCTTTATGCAAAGCTGCTGATGTTGAAAAATCTAAAGTATTTCCACATAATCTGCGGCATCTGTTTGCCGTCACATTTTATAAAGTCTGCAAAGATATTGTGAAACTCGCGGATGTTCTTGGACACAGCAGTATCGAAACGACACGAATTTATTTACTTTCCACCGGGACAGAACATATCCATACATTAGAAAAACTTGGATTGCTTAGTGCATAGCGAACAAAGAAACTGAATAAAGTTTGTGCAAACTGACAGATGTAAAATGTCAGCTTTCAATAAAAGATGTTACTTTCATGTATCCAGCGTGTGTTATACTATATACAAAATAGGAATCAACATAATTTGCATTGCGACATAGGTTGAATTAAAATATATATGTAGTCATTACATATATAAGATTATTATAACATAGCTGTTACCTGAAATACAAGTAATATCCGCATGATTGGCGCGAAAATCAAGACCGTGAAAAAGCAGAAATCTCCATGGTCTGGTTTTTGCGCCTTTTTGTATGCAAACAGACAGAAAAACTTGCTTTTTCCTGCTGTAAAATACGGATATAGTGCTAAAAAACACAAAGACTGTACCTGCAATGCAAATATTGAAAACACTGCGGCAAATCGAAAGGAGTAGACCGATTTGTGACACAGACAGCAGAAATTCAAATTACAGCAGAAATGATCAATGAATACCTGAATGATATGGAAACAAAAGGACGAAGTAAAAGTTCCATTGAGTCTTATCAAACCGCACTCATCGCATTTTA
>CAXHNU010000032.1:21665-22069 GCA_964017555.1 uncultured Butyricicoccus sp.
ACAGCAAAATTAGAACATTACGGATGCCAACGGCTTGCCCGCATTCCAGAGCCGCTGCGCGTTGAATTGTTAGAATATGCGGCGCAAAAAGGGATTACAAGTGGTCCGATTTTTGTGACCCGTGATGGAACGCCTTTGCTGCGGTCCAGTGTATGGAATGCCATTAATGCCGTTTGCAAAACGGCACGGGTAGAGCCGGAAAAGGCAAATCCAAGGTGCTTATGGAAATTATACCAAAGCACTTACCAAGGTATCCGCGATAATATTATCGCGTTAACAGACCAGGCATATGAACGGATGCTCGAACAAGAGCAACTGACTATCGCCTGGGATATATAGATTTTGTATTTTCATAGGGAGGTTTATGAAATGCTGAAAAAATTATTAGAGCGCATCAGCATCCC
>CAXHNU010000032.1:22079-29452 GCA_964017555.1 uncultured Butyricicoccus sp.
TGGGATATATAGATTTTGTATTTTCATAGGGAGGTTTATGAAATGCTGAAAAAATTATTAGAGCGCATCAGCATCCCGACACCGAAACATCTGAAATCAGAACCCAGAAAGCGTGTGCTCATGCGCCGTTATCTGGCAGCGGTTTTGTGTGGGTGCATGATGGTGCCAACCATTGGTTCTATCGCCATGGCGACGGAAGAAACTGCATCTGTATGCCCAAATCATCAGGAACATGATGAAACTTGTGGCTATGATGCAAACGGAGAATGCAGCCATGTATGCCCGGAATGCACACTTGTAGCAGGAGTATTAGAAGCTAATATGAATGAAAATATTTCTGAAGCTGATGAAAGTTCTTCTACGGATGCAACAGATGACGCTCCGACAGATGCAAATTCTGATGCAGTGGATTTGCTTGATGATATAAACATATCTGATACAGATGTAAATCCAGTAGACGATACTGAAGTAAACACGGATACAGAAGCGGATGAATCTACAGACGTTAACACGGACTTAGAAACAGCTGATGATATGATCCAGCCTGCTGCTACAAATGATGATGCAGCAATTCAGCCATATACTGATAGTTTTCCTGCAGATGGTCTGAATGATATTATTGTAAGAGCAATTAGTAATTGGAACTACGTTGTTTCTGGGGAAACAGCTGAAGGTGAAACCCCTCATCTTTTCAAATTGGAAACGGATTTATCCAAAGATGGAGTTTTGGATAAAGAAGCCTTATTAGCTAAGCTCCCTGCAAAAATCAGTGCTAATTTTACAGTTACTGATGAAAGCACGGAAGGGGCTGGTCAACCGCAAGAACTTGATATTGCCTGGGATTTATCTGTTATTCCAGATACACCGACAGAGGAAATATATACGATTTCTGCAACTGCAAAAGGTTATGGTTTTCAGGATGGTGATGCGCCGCAAGCTGAAATCAAACTGATACCGCAGGCATATGGTGTTGAGTTGAATGGTAAAGTATATGACACTCTGCAAGGTGCAATTGATAAAGCGGTAAAGGGCAATACGATCACATTTTTAAGTGATCTTACTGAACATGTCAATGTTCCTAAAAGCATTACCATTGACTTGAATGGGCACACTTTGACAAGCGACAGCGGCGCTGCAATAACGATTAGCGAATATCTAACATATTTTACAGTGCGAAATGGCACAATTCAAGCAGCAACAGGCTGTAATGCAATTTATAGCGAAACTCAAAATAGCAAGAAGCCGCATTTCGCAGCTACACTAACTCTGGATAGTGTCGTATTTACTGGTGCTACAAAAGCAATTAATTATGAATGTACATTATCTAATGTGCCTGCAGTTATTATAAAGAATTGCATTTTTAACGCAAATGATCAGGCAATATGTTTGGGCACAAAGTCCGGGAATTCCAAGACAGTTCTGAAGATTGAAAACACAAAATTCACCAATAATAATTCTTCAAATAATTATTATGGTGTCATTTGTGCACAAAATGTTAATGAATTGTCATTGGATGGTTGTGAATTTTCTGATAATATTTTAGCTACAAATGTAGACAGTGGGAGCAGTGCTGTTGCACAAATTTATATAGGATACAGGGGTTCAACGCTGAGTATTCATAATACCACCTTTAGTAATAATAAGGGTTGCTATACCATTTATGCAGCGAATTGCAAAGATATTTTATTGGATGATGTTACAGCAACCAACAACATAACAGATTATAACCGCAAATATACGGGCAATGGTGGCGGTTTATTGTGCGCTAAGTCTGTTCAGGGAAATATTATACTGAAAAATGTGACAGCAGAAGGCAATAGCGTTGCTTATGGCAGCGGTGGAGCAGTTTTAATTACTGGTACTGCTACAAGTCCAGCTATCTCTATGGAGAATTGCACATTTGAACGCAATATAGCTGGTTCTGAAAAAACAACGAATGAAGGCAATGGTGGTGCTGTTAGCGTTACGGGTAATTTTGCCTCATTGACAATGAGTGGCTGTACTGTTAACGGGAATGAATCGAAAGGAACTGCCAATTATGATTATACAGGTGGTGGCGGTGTTTATATTTACCGAGATTCTGGCAGCAATACAGCTCCTGTTGCTATCACAAACTGTACTATTCAAGGTAATACCGCAGCCAGAATTGGCGGTGGGATTTATGCTGGGTCGAAATGTACGAGAAGTGGCAAATGGGGTGCATATGTTTACACAGCAAGCAATCCTGTCAATGCAAATATAGATGCTTGTACTATCAGCGGAAATACCGCAATGCGTGGCGGCGGGCTTTGGGTACGAGCGCTTGGCACTGCTATCAAGGATACAACAATTAACGGCAATACAGCAAATATGAGCATGACCGCTGTATCCCCCTCTACAAGTTCACTTCCTGGCGGTGGCATTTATGCTGAAATCCTGAAAGATGCAGTTGTAAATCTGACAGGCAGTACGCATGTGTATAATAACCAGACACCAAATGAACGTGTTTATGCTGTTGGCACAAACAAAGGCATTTCATCGGATATTTTCCTGGGATCTACCAGCACTTCGCCAATGACGCTAAATATCGACCCAGGTGTACTGGAACCCTATCAAACTGGGGAATCTACTTATACACTTACAGATTCCGGAGCGATAAGCACTACTGCACTGAAAGGGTATTACAGCGCAACGATTCGACCAACAGGTGTTTATTTTGATACGCAAGAAAGAAAGCATCCTGCGGAAGGCGATATTGTTGTTAACACACTTGCAGGCGCAGTAAAGGCTGCAAGAGATGCTGATCAAAATAAAGTTTACATTTGTAGTACCGTTAATCCGGATGATCCGAAGAATTCAACACAGAAACCGGTCAATTTAACACAAGAAATTGCCGATATTATGAACAAAAACAGCGATATAACTTTTGTCCGCTGTGAGGATCACGGCACCAACTGTGCAATGTTCTCTATGAGAGGCAGTGTAAATGTCACCCTGGATGGCGCACATATTGACGGTCAGAAAATACAAAGCTCAGGTTCTTTGATTTCTATCAGCGCTGGCGGAAGCCTGACTGTTACAGGCAACACAATCATTGAAAATGGCTATACCACCGGCAATGGCGGTGCAATCAGCCTGAGCCAATCTTCGTTGACGATGACTGGTGGTGAAATCCGTAATAATTTTGCAAAAGGAAGTGGCGGTAAACCTGGCGGCGGCGGTATTTATGCTTATAGCAATAGTAATGGTTCGGGCTTGACTTTCGAGGGCGGTAAAATATCCAATAACCGCACTGATCAATATGGAGGTGGCGTTTTTATTGGCTATGCACCTTCAAATTTTGGCGTTAGCGGCGGTAAAACTATCTTTGATGGCAATACCGCTAAAATGGGTGGCGGCGTGTATTTTGAGAATGAAACGCATCACATTTACAGAGCGGAATTTACAAACAACACAGCAACCCGAGAATCACTTGGCGCATATTATTGCGGCGGTGGTATTTATATTGAAACAGGCACTAATGTTTATATGAAAAATGTCTATATCGCCGATAATGTCAGCACAAAGATTGGTGTAGAACCACGGGGAGGCGGTTTGGGTATTTGCCCAACAGGTGCTACGGTTATACTTGACAGCGATGGTATGCTGTCTGTAAACAATGGGTGCAGTGATATTTCAATGAACCTTGCACAAACACATTTGCTTGATGTTCTTGATGATGGTTGGATTAATAATATACAGAAGCCAATTGTTGATGATGCAGCACTGCTGCTCTCGGAGTATGCTCTTGGCGGCGGTCAGATCTCTTATGAAAAATATGTAGAGAAACAACTTGTACCCTTGGACAGAAAATATATTGACAGCGGCATAAGCGGTACTGGCGCATATAAGACAATCGCTTCGGCACAAACCGTCCAATGGGCAAGAGAGCAAGCAGAAGCAAATGGCGTTATCGTAACAGGTAATAAAGCACAGCTTATCGGATCAGGTATCATGACAAACGGTAACCTTATTATTGGCACCGACCGAACGAGCATCGGCATTCAGAAAAACTGGTATGATATCGATCTGAAAAAATTTATCACTGATGAAAAGAAACTTCCTGCGCAGCTTATTGTCCATCTGATGCGCAAAAACAGTCAAGGCGAATGGGAAATGGTAGATGAATCTGCCCGTAGTGATGCCATTGTTGCCTTAAACGAAAAAAATGGATGGTTTTATCATTGGGGCAACCTCGGTGTAACTGCAGAATGGGGTGTTGCTGAAGTTTCGCCAGAAGGCTGGAAACTGATTGATGTAAAGAATGCCCTTGATGCTACACCGGATTCTTATACATTCTGGCCCATGGTATCTAAAGAAACAACAATTAAACTGAACATTCTCAATAACTATGGACGAATTGAAAAAATCGTGACAGAGAATAAAGATGGCACAGGCGCCGTCACTGGGTATATCTCTGCGGTATATGCAGGTGACAGAGTTCTGGACAGCACATCTGGTACTTATGTACCTGCTGAAAAAACAACATATTACCTATGGAATATTGATGGAACTGGCAAGTTGCTGACTTATGTAGGTGAAACTGAAATGAAGGAGCCTGCACGAACAGGCAGCAAAGAACTTCCATTCCTGTCGATGACGGATTTGAGTCAAATAACACGCGGCAACTTGAATAACTATGGTCATATCATTAAGATTTTCAATCAAGATGACATATCTAAGAATCAAGATGACATATCTAAGAATCAAGATGACATATCTAAGTTTCATGCCTATGTTGCTGTTTATCAGGGTGAATATGTGGAAAATTCACAACCATCTGCTAGCGGCATTTTGGCAGTGGATATGAGGAAAAAACTTGCGTTTGGCATGAATGGGATTGCCGCATTTGGCGCTGATAGCAATGGTGATGCAACACCAGTACCGGCAACATCTGTTACAGATGTAAGTTTTGACTCTTATGGTAAAGCTACGGGAACAAGTGATGCTGACCCATTGGATTATATCAATGCAATAGCCGATACATTCGGTATGAGCTTTGAAAAGCAGGCACATGGCTTTAAGGATAAGAACAAAGAGTTCGCATTCGAAGTAACATTTAAGCTGATACCACTCACTGCAGAACCGGTAGTGATAGAAAATGGTGAAATGGATACCAATGATACTGGCGATATAGTGAACACAAACAATAGTAATCGTGAAAAGAATATCCGGCATTGTATGCCTCCTACCTATGTCATAACTGATGCAGAGGGCAAGGCTGGCAATATCACAAAACTTCAGATAAAGCCAGGAGCTGACGGAGTCACAGAAGTCACACTACCAATTAAGTTAAAGGATGGCGAAAAAGTTACCTTTAATGGTTTGCTTGAAGGTGATACTTATACTATTGAGGAAACAACTAAAGACGAGGACATTTGTGAAACTTATATTGATGGTGTTAAAGGCACAGTCACTGCGAGCGACCAAACTATCAGCAGAGAGCGGGTAGAATATCTCAGCGAGCCAGCAAACTTCAAAGCAGGACAGCCGACCATCCAATCAAACATTATCGCTGGAAGCGAGAAAACACACACGATTTTCCACCACAGGTTTGACAACATCAGTCATATACGGGTTGAAAAAGAGTGGATAGGCGACCAGGTTCAAAAAGGCGAATCGTTTCCACGTCCTGAGAGTATTGATGTTACAATCAAGCGGGAAAACGCAGACGGAAAAAAAGGTGTATCATTCCCGGATATCACGCTTACTTCTCCGGATTGGAAAAAAGAACTGAACAATATGCCGACGCATTATATGGATTGGCGTGGATATTCAGATGAACTTGCTCAAGGTGAAGTTTCAGGAATCAATGTTAAGCCGTATCAGTACAAAGTGGAAGAAAATCCTGTACCAAAGGATTATGTTGACTCGTATAAGAATACCACGGCAGACGATGGGACTGTTAGAATAACTAATACCAGAGTTGGTACATTGACTATCAAAAAAGAGGTAGTCGATCCCGAGGAAACTGCAATTTCTGATGATACAAAGTTTAAGTTCGAGGTGACATTGACGCTTCCGGAAGGCGTGCTTACAAATGAAGAACTTGAACAGTCGGAAGTAACAAAAACGTATCCATGCACCTATACTAAGGATGGAAAAGCAATTGAAGGGCGTTCAACGGATATTACGTTTACGTTCGTTCCAAACCGCGCTACAAAAACTGCAACAGGAACTGCAATTGTTGAATTATTTAGCGGCGAAATAGTTACCATTAAAGCTTTGCCTCGAAGCGATAATGGTGGCATAAGCTATACGGTTAAGGAAACCGGAGCAAGCGTTCCAAACGTTTCGGTGGATTCGACTATATCTGAAAAGCAGTTAAAGGGGTATAAAACAACTGCTACCCAGAATGACGGTAAAGATGAAGATCCAGTCAATCCGTTCCTTGATAGAACGGTTAACGGTGAAATTCCAAAGGATAGAGCAAGTCAGGTAACTTTCAAAAACAAGACTGCAAGTCTGTCTGTCACGAAAACTGTTCAAGATGAAAAAGGTAATCCGAATGATAAGGATAAGACGAATTTTAAGTTCTCTGTAACCCTGACACCTCCAGAAGGTGTTGCATTGAAATCGTCTTATATTTATAAGATTACCGATGCAAGCAATGCAGTTGTCCAGGATGAAAATAGTAAAAAAGAGCGTAACCTGAGCATTACAGATAACTGTGGCACTTTCACCTTGCAGCATGATCAAACAGCAACAATCTATGGTCTGCCGATAGGCACAAAATATACTGTTAAGGAAGAAAACAGCGCTGGATACGATGTTAGTGTGAAAGTTGGTTCTGAACAAGAGCAAAAGTCAGTACAATCAGAAGGCACTCTTGAGGCTGACAATAAGGTGAAAGTTGAGTTTATCAACAAAAAAATCAAGCAAGAACCTGAAACTGTGACCCTGACTGTGAAAAAGGAATGGCTTGACACAGATAAGACCACACCGATTACAGAAAATCTACCAGAATTCATTACTGTAAAAGTTCTGCAGGATAATGCAGAATGGCAGACAGTTACTTTGAATGCTGCAAACGGATGGCAACATACCTGGAGCGATTTAGCAAAGGGTCATGTTTATACTGCGGAAGAAGTAACAGTACCAACTGGTTATACGTTGTTACAAACACCTGTATCAGGTACAAACGATGCGAATGGTAATGTTACAATAACACTTACAAATATCCGCACCAGCAACATTCCTGGTAATCTGGTTATCACTAAGATTGTCAGCGGTAATCGCAGCAGCCCCCAACGTGATTTCACATTCACTGTTATCCTACGCGATGCAAACAAGAATCTTTTGACTGATCCATATGATTACACAGGCAGCACAATTCTTGAAGGCGCAACGCCTCC
>CAXHNU010000033.1:0-28303 GCA_964017555.1 uncultured Butyricicoccus sp.
GACACGAAACGACAAAACATTCCGATTTCTGCCAGCATATCGCTGACAAACTGCCTGAATCGCTGTCCAAAAGCGAACCCGTATTTATGCGGCGTGTGAAAATATATCGTTTTTGCCATTCCCCTCTTGACAAATGCCGCGAAATGCTGTAAGATAATAGCGTTGTAGTTGTAAAGCTATTCTCCTTTACAGAGGAGGGTCTGGAATTATGAAAAATAAACCGCTGGAAATGTGCCTCCTTTTTGATTTTTATGGCGAAATGCTTACCGAAAAACAAAAGGAAACCTTTGACCTCTATTATAATGAGGATCTTTCCCTTGCGGAAATTTCAGAACACGTCGGTATCACCCGCCAGGGTGTGCGGGACAGCATTGTCCGCGCAGAACACGCTCTGCGCGATATGGAACAACGCCTTGGGCTTGTTGCCCGCTATGGCAAAATTGACCCGCTTGTCGGTTCCATGCTGGAAGATGTCCACCGGCTGCGCCTTATTAACTCCAACCAGCTCCATAATCCAGAAATCTCGCGCGTGCTTGCCCGTTTAGTCAATAACCTGAAGGAAATTGCAGGCGACCGCTCATCCTAACCATACTCTTTGGGAGGCGCTTATGGCATTTGAAGGCTTAACCGAAAAAATTTCTAATACGTTTAAAAAGCTGAGAAGCCGCGGGCGGCTTACTGAAGCCGATGTCAAAGACGCAATGCGCGAAATCCGCCTTGCGCTATTGGAAGCGGATGTAAACTTTAAGGTTGCGAAAAGCTTTATCAAATCCGTCACCGAAAAAGCAACCGGCGCGGATATTTTGGAAAGCCTGTCCCCGGCGCAGCAAGTGATTAAAATCGTCAATGAAGAACTCACCGCTCTACTCGGCGGGCAGAATGCCCGCATTACTATTGCCCCCAACCCGCCGACCATTATCATGATGGCAGGGCTGCAAGGCGCTGGTAAAACGACAAACTGTGCAAAGCTCGCTGGGCTGTTCAAAAAACAGCAGCAGCGCCGCCCGCTGCTGATTGCCTGCGACGTGTACCGTCCTGCTGCAATTGAACAGCTGAAAGTTGTTGGCGGTCAGCTTGGCATCCCGGTGTTTGATATGGGGCAGGGCGACCCGATTGAAATCGCCAAAGCAGGCATTGATTTTGCCCGTAAAAATGGACATGATTTGGTCTTTATTGATACCGCAGGGCGCCTGCATATTGATGAAGCGCTGATGCAGGAACTGCAAAATATCAAAGCGGCAGTAAAGCCGCATGAAATTATGCTGGTTGTCGATGCGATGACCGGTCAGGACGCGGTCAATGTTGCCCAGACGTTTGATGAAGCGCTTGGCATTGACGGCGTGCTGATGAGCAAAATGGATGGCGACGCCCGCGGCGGTGCGGCGCTTTCTGTAAAATCTGTTACTGGAAAGCCAATTAAATATATCGGTACGGGTGAAAAACTCGATAATATTGAACCTTTTCACCCAGACCGCATGGCTTCCCGTATCCTTGGCATGGGCGATGTGCTGACCCTCATCGAAAAAGCACAGCAGTCCTTTGATGAAAAACAAGCCGCTGAAACTGCGAAAAAAATGGCAGTTGGCAAACTTACCCTGACTGATTTTTATGAACAGCTTCAGCAGATGAAAAATATGGGTTCGATGCAGGAAATGCTTGGGATGCTGCCCGGTGTTGACGCCAAGGCGCTTGCGGGCGCCCAGGTCGATGAAAAAGCCATGGCGCATACTGAAGCCATTATCCAGTCGATGACCCCAAAAGAACGCGATAACCCGTCTATTATCAATTACAGCCGCAAAAAACGCATTGCCGCAGGCTGTGGGCTTGGCATTGAAGAGATCAACAAGCTGCTGAAACAGTTTGATATGATGCAGAAAATGACCCGCCAGCTGATGGGGATGCAAAAACGCAGCAAAAAGAAAAAGCGCGGCTTGCCCGGGCTTGGCGGCTTTAAACTGCCGTTTTAACTTTCGGTAAAAATTATTTTACAATAGATTCCTGCTATTTCAAGGAGGTGAAAAAGAGATGGTAAAAATCAGACTGCGCAGAATGGGCGCCAAAAAAGCACCATTCTACCGTATTGTTGTTGCCGACTCTCGTTATCCGCGTGACGGGCGTTTTATTGAAGAAATTGGCACTTATGACCCAATGGCTTCCGAAAACGCGGTAAAAGTAAATGCTGAGCGCGCACAGAAATGGATTAAAAACGGCGCACAGCCAACTGATACTGTTCGTGGCATCCTGAAAAAAGCCAATGTGCTGTAAGGGAGTGAGGTTGTCTAATGATGAAAGAGCTTCTGACCTACATTGCAGCAAACCTCGTATCTGACCCGGATGCGATTTCAATCAACGAAAAAGTAGATGGTGATGAAATCACTTATGAGCTGCACGTTGCCGCAGATGATATGGGGCGGGTGATTGGTCGGCATGGCCGCATTGCAAAAGAAATCCGCACATTGATGAAAGCGGCTGGCAACCGGGAAAATAAAAAGGTTTCTGTCGATATTTGTGATTGAAGCCTTTCCGTAAGCGGAACGTAAAAACCTGCCTGATACGGCAGGTTTTTTTCTATCCAAAACTGGAGGAACTTTATGAAAAAACAATTTTTAGAAGCCGGGAAAATTGTCAATACCCATGGCGTGATGGGGGAAATCAAAATTCAGCCCTGGTGCGACAGCCCGGATGTTTTGTTGGAATTTGGTACCTTATACCTTTCCCCAGAAGAGCCGGTCAAGGTGCAAAAGGCATATGTGCATAAAAACTGCGTGATCATGCGGCTGGAAGGTGTTGGTTCCTATGAAGCCGCGGATGCTTTGAAAAACCGTATCTTATACCTTGACCGCGAAGATGTGGCATTGCCCGAAGATTTGGTGTTTATCCAGGACATCCTTGGGTTTTTGGTGTTTGACTGCCGTACCGGGCAAACCATTGGCACATTGCATGAGGTGAACCAAAATGCAGCAGGGCATGACTTGTATGTCATCCGGCGTGAAGGTAAGCCGGATGCCTTGATCCCGGCGTGTAAGCCGTTTCTGAAAGGCATTGATATGGATGCTGGCGTGATTACGGTAGAAACCATTGAGGGGCTCGTGGAATGAAAATTGATATTATGACGCTGTTTCCCGAACTGATTGACAGCGTGATGCAGCAAAGCATTATCGGGCGGGCACAGGCAAAAGGGTTAATACAAATTCATGCGGTCAATATTCGGGATTATGCGCTGGACAAGCACCATAAAGCCGATGATTCCCCATATGGCGGTGGGCGCGGCATGGTGATGCTGCCGGAGCCTTTATACCTTTGCCATGCGGCGCTGACGGACGGCGCCTATATTCATACCGTGATGATGAGCGCGCAAGGCGCGCCTTTTACCCAGGCAAAAGCCCGTGAGCTGCTTGCACGGGAACATATTATCTTGGTTTGTGGACATTATGAGGGTGTTGACCAACGGTTTATCGACGCCTGTGTAGATGAGGAAATTTCCATTGGGGATTTTGTGCTGACCGGCGGGGAAATCCCTGCGATGGCGGTTGCGGACGCGGTATGCCGGATGGTGCCCGGCGTGCTGCCGGATGAAACCGCTTTCCAGCAGGAAAGCCACTGGGATGGCTTGCTGGAGTATCCGCAGTATACCCATCCTGCCCAGTGGCGCGGGCGTGATGTGCCCGAGGTATTGTTATCCGGGCACCATGCTAATATTACTCGGTGGCGGCGTAAAATGTCGTTGAAACGTACCCGGCGTGACCGTCCGGATTTATTTGCGGCATTTCAGCCGCAGGATAAGCAGGATACAAAAATCCTTACTGAATTGGAGAAAGAATCATGATAACTGTCTTTATTCCACAAAAGAATGGCTGAGGATATAAAATTCTTCTTGGCTAGGCAAATATTTCTTCTCCATCTTTTCAAACTGATGGTCATATTGCAGCGCGGCTTCCGCATCGACTGCCATGACAGGGCTGTCATAATATGTCCAATCCTTGCCATCTAGCGCATTGGGGAACAACACTTTGACCAGCATTGTTGTCGGATATTTGCCGTCTGCCGTATGGATGTGATATTTCCGGCAGCTTTGGAATCCCTGACTGACATAACGGGCGGGGCTTCCGAAAATAACAATTGCAGCATATCCAAGCGCTTTTGCCTGTGCAAAAGAATAATCCATCAACATTTTCCCATAGCCGCTGTGCTGATATTCAGGTAATATGCTGATAGGGCCAAATGTGATGATCTCTTTTTCTATCCCTTGTTCGTCAATTAACTTTGATTTGGTATACATCATGTTCCCAATTACATTATGATCCAGCGTGATGACAAAATCCAATTCTGGGATAAAGTCTTCATGCTCCCGCATGATATGAACCAAGTAATGTTCAAAACACCCAGGCATATATACATTGTAAAATGCTTTCCGTGTGATTTGTTCTACGATAGAATAATCTGCTGGTTTTTCATTTCGAATATGAATCATTTTTTGTTTTCCTTGATATCTTTTTTTGTGTTTTAGGAGTGATATGATGAAAATCATGCCTTCCATCCCGAAAGCGTTGGAGCCTGTGACAGGGGATTTTTTGCAGCGAACAGCCCTTTCCCGTGCCGGGGAAGGGGATTTATGCGGTGTATCGGTTTCCCATCTCACATTGACAGAAGAAAATTTAAGCGGTATGGCATTGCGCCATGCCGAAATGACAGCCTGCCGGTTTATCGGCTGTGATTTATCCGGCGCGGATTGGGCAGATGTCCAATTTCAGCGCTGTGATTTTTCTGGCTGCAACTTGTCAAATGCCAGCTTGCGCCGCTGCATTTTTACCGATTGTAAAGCGGTTGGGCTGCAATTCATTGATGGCGCCGCGCTGGAAATTGTGCTGGAAAATTGCTTGCTGGATGACAGCAATATTGTATCCTGCGCGGTGCGCAAAGCAGTGGTTTCCTGCTGCCGCCTGCGCCAGGCGCGGCTGGCAGAATGCACCCTTGGCAAATTGGAACTCCGGCAGCTTGACTGCACCCGTGCAACCATTTTCCATACCCCGCTGGATGGGCTGGATTTTACCGATGTCATTTTAGATGGGCTGGCTGCAAACCCGGAAACCCTGCGCGGCATTTTGGTCACACGTGACCAAGCCGCAGACCTTGCACCGTTATTTGGGTTGCGTGTTGCGCCATAATCATCGGTTTTTCCATAAAAATGCTTGAATCGGCGGGTTATGCGGACGGTTTGACCAAAATGCGGTCAAAACGCTGGCTTTCCGGTCATCAATGCCCGACAAATATTCGAGCAATGCGTCCCGTTCCGCATAGCCATTCGCGCCGCCATAATAGATGGATAAACTCATCACGCCGCCGGGTTTCAGCAGCGTAAGACCGGCTTCTACCGCCGGGATGGAGGTTTGTGCTGTGGTAAAAATCCGGGGATCTCCGCTCGGCAGCCTGCCGAAATTAAACACAATACAGTCTACGGTTTCCGGGGCGGCATACCGTGCCATATTGCTATGGCTATCGTGTATCAGTTTAGCGTTTTGCAGCCCATACTGGGCAAGCAGTGCCGCCGTTTGGCGCAGGGCTTCGGGCTGGATGTCAAATGCCAGCACCTGCCCGCTTTGTCCGGCAAGCTGGCAGAGCAATGCGGTATCCCGTCCTTTGCCTGCGGTTGCGTCAATGCAGAATGCCCCAGGTTTGACATTGCGCCGGATAAAATCATGTGCAAGCCCCAGGGTATTTAGCCCCATGGGGCTGTTTTCGTTTTGCGGTTTATATGACATAATCATTTCCATTCGTGCCGGATTCCATTAAATCCGCAATGGTGATGTGATCAAAAAAATCATCAATCAGCTTATGCAGGTCGCGCCACATATTCAGTGTGCGGCATTCGCTCATACGAGGGCATTCCATGTGTTCCAAACAGGCAACCGGTGCTAAACTGCCCTCGGTCAGGCGTAAAATGCTGCCGACCGTATAGGTTTCCGGCGGATGGGTCAGCCGGTAGCCGCCGCCTTTGCCGCGCAGCCCGGTTAATATATGGTTTTTGACCAGCACTTTGAGTATGCTTTCCAGGTATTTTCCAGAGATGCCTTGCCGTTCGGCAATTTCTTTCAGCGGCAGATAGCCTTCGGTTTGATGTTCAGCCAAATCAATCATTACACGCAAGGCATACCGCCCTTTGGTTGAAATCATCATAAACACATCCCTCCTCATATATCCTATTATATAACAGGGTTAATAGGCTTTTCAAGCCTGGCGCAAAAAATTTTGCCTGTGCCTATTGACAAATGGTTGGAAGCGGATTATAATTCCTATAAACCTATCAGATAGGTATGATAAATAACAGACGCAGTTTTCTATTCTTGGAGGAATTATGATGAGCCGTATTTTTACATCCGCAGACCAGTTAATTGGCAATACACCGCTGCTGGAACTGACACATATCGAAAAAAATGATCATTTACACGCCCGTATCCTTGCAAAACTGGAGTATTTCAATCCAGCAGGGTCAGTGAAAGATCGGGTTGCCAAAGCAATGATTGATGATGCGGAAACAAAAGGGCTGCTGAAGCCGGATTCTGTGATCATTGAACCGACTTCCGGCAATACTGGCATTGGGCTGGCATCGGTTGCCGCGGCACGCGGCTACCGGATTATCATTGTCATGCCCGAAACCATGAGCATTGAACGCCGTCAACTGATGAAAGCCTATGGCGCGGAACTTGTGCTTTCAGATGGCGCAAAGGGTATGACCGGCGCAATTGAAAAAGCCAATGCACTTGCCGCGGAAATCCCAAACAGCTTTATTCCGGCACAGTTTGATAACCCGGCAAACCCCGCCGCACACCTTGCCGCAACCGGCCCGGAAATCTGGCAAGATACAGATGGCAAAGTGGATATTTTTGTAGCAGGCGTCGGCACTGGCGGCACCATTACCGGCGTTGGGGAATATCTGAAAGAAAAGAACCCTGCGGTAAAAATTGTTGCGGTGGAACCTGCCACATCCCCAGTGCTGAGCAAAGGCACAGCGGGCAAGCACCCAATTCAAGGGATTGGCGCGGGGTTTGTACCCAAGGTGCTGGATACTTCTATTTATGATGAAATCATTCCAGTGGAAGGCAATGATGCGTTTGACATTGGCAAACGCATTGGGCATGAAGAAGGCATTCTTGTTGGCATTTCCTCTGGCGCCGCTGTATGGGCTGCCATCCAGCTTGCAAAGCGCCCGGAAAACCGTGGGAAAAATATTGTGGTGCTGCTGCCGGATACCGGTGACCGTTACCTTTCCACCCCATTATTTGCAGATTAAAAATGACAATGATAAAAGCCCCTGGAACCATACAGAAAACGGTTTCGGGGGCTTTATGATTTTGCAAAGCTGCTTCATTGTAAAAACGCAAAACTCGGCATGCCAACCTGTGCAAGCTGATAAATGTATATGCCATAACATGTCAGCAGGGCAGCGCCCTGCCACCGCCGCAGACGTCCGGAAAACATAGGCGGCAATAAGGCAATGCCCATCAATGTGATGGTAAATGGCAGATCGCGTAAAAAGACTTCTGCCGCAACCGGCAGCGTGCCGCCGCCTGCCGCAACACAAACCGGTAAAACAAGGGTTAGGTTGATGATATTTGCGCCAACGATATTGCCTGCGGATAAAGCCCCTTCATGCTTGCGTGCCGCGGCAAGCGCCGTCATAAGTTCGGGCAAAGAAGTGCCTAACGCAACCAAAGTAAGCCCAATAATGCTTTCTGGCACACCCAGCATTCGGGCAAGGACAACCCCATTATCCACCATCAGTTTTGCGCCCAGTATCACAGAAAGCGCCCCGATGATAAACTGTAAAATGGTATGTACCCGCTCCTGCGGGGAAAGCGGGCTGGCAGCATGATGCTGGCTGCCCTTTGCTGCTCCTTGCAGGTTGAGCGCAAGAAATGCAAATAATAATGCCAATAAGCCAGGGACTTCCCGTGCGGAAAGCTGATGGTCAGCGGCAAAACAGCCGAGTAAAATGGCAGCAGCAATCATAATACCGCCTTTGGTTTTGGCTTCCCGCGCATGGAATGCCGCAGGCGCAAGCAAAGCGGCAATGCCTAAGATAAGCCCCGTGTTGCAGGCAGCAGAACCCACCGCGTTGCCGACAGCAAGCTCTGTGCAGCCGCGAAGGGTTGCAAGCAATGATACAGTCAGTTCCGGCGCTGTGGTACATAGGCTGACCAGTGTTGCGCCGACAACAAACCGTGGAATGCCGCTGGCTTCTGCGAGCCGTGCGGCAGCATCGACAAACCCATCGCCGCCGCGCATGGTTAAATATAGCCCGGCTGCAAAGAAAACAGCCGCCAATAAGACGGTTATCACAGGAGGAACCCCCTTTTTTGATGTTGTCCTTACACTTTATGCGCAAAAAGAGGGGTTTAGACTTGCCTATATCAATTTGTTACCCGGCATCCTGCCAGTGAAATGGCAAATGGTACACCTGCTTTAGTTCTAACAGCGGGCTGTTTGCCAAATCCGCAGGTGTAACAAGACTGCCGCCATTGGCATCTAAATCATAGCCGAATGCGGCATAAGCCTCCCAAACCAAATGGGAACATTGAGTTGCGGAAACCTCGCTTGGCATTCGTTTTGCCGGGTACCACCCAACCGTAAGGCTGTATGGGACACCCAGTAAACGGCGGCAAGCCGTCTGCGCAATGGCACGGCGGGTTTCCAGGCTTGCGCCGCGTAAGCGGTAAACCGCAAAAGACGCATAATCTGACCAACGCTGGATATTTTGCAGGGATGAAACCTGCCCAATGACAACAGCTTCCAGTGTTATGCCCATCTGGGCGTCAACCACCAAGGCGGCATGACCGCTGCGGAAACCAAGGATATGGGTGCAGGGTGTAATCAGGATATCGCCATCTTCCAAAGCAGCAGGACAGCCAGCAATGTCAACCATATGTTCAGAACGGGTTGCAGGAATGCCAACCGTACACTGCACAACGGCTGGGGTAAGGTAAGCCCGCTGGATTTCCGGGACAGTGCCAAGCGCATCCCGCTCACGCAAAATATCCAACGCTGCCGGGAACAGCCCGGTTTGTTCTGCAAGGGTTTGATAATCTGCCTGGCTCCAGCACGGCTGTGCCAGCAGGCTGGAAAGGTCGCGCGGTGTGACGGCTGGCATGGCACAGGCATAATATTCCGTATGGGCGCTCCAAAGCAGCAGCGCGGTGAACAGCGCCACCAGACAGGCAGGATATTTGAACTGCATCGGCAAAAATCCCCCTTTATACCGGCAGTTTATGCGTTTTTTTAACGGTTATACATGATATACGGCGTATTGCTCATTCGCGGGCGCTTCTTTGGTATTATATATACGTCGAATTACAAAGTATAAAGCGCATAATGCAATATATACTTGACATAATGGAAGGTATATGATATGATAACACCAGAAAGGGAGGATGCAGCATGAAGAATAAACGGCTTCAGCTTGCACGGGTTGCCTGTGATATGTCACAGGCACAGCTTGCGGAAGCAGTCGGCGTTACCCGGCAGACCGTGGGGTTAATCGAATCCGGCAAATATAACCCGACATTAAAATTATGCCTGGCAATCTGCCATGCGCTTGGAAAAACATTGGATGAATTATTCTGGGAGGAATCCCCACAGACATGCAAAGGAGCAGAAAAATCATGAAATTATTTTGGAAAAAAACAGTGGATGAACGGGTTGCCGGTGAAGTCAATCGGATTTATCGGGTTGGTTATCTGATTTTGACATTTGGCATTTTGATTGATATCATCTGGCAGATCGCATCTGCACCTATGGGGGAAACCGGTGTGCGCCCATTGGAATTTGCTGCCCTTGTCGGGGCAAATATCATATGTGTGCTGATGATGGTTCGGAAAGGACTGAGTGATGATAACGCTTATGCGGAAACAGAAAAATTCCCCAAAAGACATTATGCGCTGCTTGGGTTAGGGTGTGGGGCTGCTGCCGCTGTTGTCATTATCGCCATACGGGTGCTGACATTTGCCTGGGAATACCCCATCAGCACTATGGCGCTGGTCCTTGGCATTTATTTTTTCAGCATTATGCTCATTACTGCTGTTTTATTTTATTGCGTGCAGTATACCATGTTTCGAGCAGCAAAACGCCGTAGGGATAAACAGTTACAGGATGAGGATGAAACATAACAGCAGATGAAAAAAAAGCCCAAACCTTACTGGCCGATTGGCGCAGAAGGCAGGGCTTTTTTATGATTTGGGATTTGTATCAGGAGCGGGTGAGGGTTCCGTATCAGCATCCGGACAACCCATCATCATGACTTCTTCCATCGTGCAATCCAATGCTTTTGCAATACGAAGCACGGTTTTCGCAGTATAACGCTCAATTTTGCCGGGATTTGCACAAAGATCTGAAATTTTTGTAATGGGGATGCCGCTTAACTGCGAAAACTGATATCTGGTCAGATTTTTTTGCTTTAAGTAGGCTGCAAAGTCCATTGGTTCCACCTCACTTAACTTGTATTATATCGGTATCCAGATAGCCTGTCAAGGGTTAAACCTGGCATTTGGTTTGGGGAGAAGCGGATGTTTTGCCAGCCTGCGTGCTTCTTTTATGCTTTTCCCCAAAATGAAAAACAGGCACTGGAAAAGGATAAGTGCCTGTTTTTTAGGTGGGCAGAATTATGCGTGGGTGATCAGCGCCTTGACCAATGTGCTGACGCCGCCAAGGATAAACACCCAAATGATGAATTTGCGGATATTATTTTCACCAAGATGTTTGTCAATTTGTCCGCCGACAAACATACCGACTGCTGCTGCGGGAATGGTTACAGCGGTAATTTGTAAGGTGAATATGGTGAAAATTCCGTTGTAGATATAAGCGATGGTGCGGAAGAAATTTTCCAGCAGGAACACAAAACAGGTATTTGCACGGAACGCATGACGGTCTGTGGAAGAACGCTCCATATAAATGAGAAACAACAGGTTAATGCCAAACAGCCCGGCTGTAACGCCGGAAAGAAAACACATAATGGCTTTGATAATCGGGTTTGGCTTAAATGCCTTGGAATTATCACGGGTCAGCATTTCGATGCCCAGTCCGATGATTAAAATGCCCAGGATAACCTTTACAATCCAAGGGGAGCCTAGTTTCAGCAGCAGGGTGCCAGGGATAATGCCCAGCAACACCCAGACTGCAATCGACGCAACAATTTGGAAACAGAAATTTTTCCGGTTCTTGAGCACAATATAAGCGTTCAGCCCCAAAGAAACTGGTAAAAGGCTGGGCGAAATGTCGGCATTATTGAGCCGCATGGCCATCAAAGGGTTAGAAATCAATGGGTCGCCGAACCCGGCAAGCCCTTTTACGACAAATGCGCAGGCAACCGAAATAAAAATATAAACGGCAAGTGATGGTGTCATGGTCATTGTATGTATATCCCCCAATTCCATTCATCCCAGGCAGCAGTGTGCCTTGAAGGTTAATCCAGCAGCATTCGCTGCTTTTCAAACATTATACCATAACCAAACCAAATGAACAAAGGAAAAAACGCAAAACGCCAAAAAAACAACAAGATATTATAAAATTACGATGGGTTTGCGCAGTATTCCAAAGCAGATGGGAAGTTTCCAACTTTATTCATTCCATTTGCCGAGATACGGTCGCTTCTATTTGTGTTTTTATATGTTCTCCATTCCTGCTTTTTGGAAATCCATGATATTACAGCATATTGATGAAAAAAGTAATGGTAATGCTGTTGATGAAGTCGGCAAACATACTGCCCACAACAGGGACAAGAATATAGGCTTTGACAGAAGGGACAAAGCGGCTTGTCAGCGCCTGCATATTCGCCATGGCGTTAGGGGTGGCACCCATGCCAAAGCCGCAGGTGCCAGCGGACAGAATGGCAGCATCATAATTGCGGCCCATGACATTATAGACCACAAAATAGGCAAACAGGAACATCAGCACAGTTTGTGCCACCAGCAGCATAATCAGCGGTATCGCTAGAGCAGCTAGCTGCCATAGCTTTAGCGTAATCATAGCAATGCCAAGGAATAGGGATAGGCAGATGCCGCCAATATCATCAATAGCAGCCATAGGAACCTCAAATTTGCCACTGAACTCGCTGGAATTGCGCATAATAGCAGCAACAATCATAGAACCGATGTATATTGGGAAACTCATGGAGGTTTTAGACAGCAACCAGGAAATAACAGTACCAACACCCATTGCGATAGCGAGCTGATAGGCAGCGGTGGCATAGCTGCCGGCTGACGTTGTGTCACCTTGCTCAGCATCGGTGGGCAGCGTATCTTCCACAGGGATGGCAGTTTTCAGCAAGTCATGTTTCAGAATAAGCCTGCGGCCTAAAGGCCCGCCCATCAGCGAACCGCCGATTAGACCAAAGGTTGCTGCCGCTGTACAAAGGGTGGAAGCGCCCTCCAACCCCAAGCGTTCCAGGTCGGGGCCGAAGGCACCGGCTGTGCCATGCCCGCCAACCATAGGGATGGAACCGGCACACATGCCCAGCAGGGGATTAACATTCATGATATGGGATAGCCCCACTGCTGCCGCATTTTGAAGTATGATTAGCGTTGTGACGCATAGCAGAAAGACCAGCAGGCTGATGCCGCCGCTTTTTAAGACCTTTAAGTTGGCTTGGAAGCCCACAGAGGTGAAGAAGATGACCATACACACCGTTTTCAGTGTTTCGTCAAAGGTCAATTCCATAATGCCAGTGGCATAAAGAATGCAGGATAGGATTGCAAAAAGCAAGCCGCCTACTACAGGGGAAGGGATGCAGAAGGTTTCCAGCAACTTAATCCGCTTTTTCAGCAAGCCGCCAATGAACAGCACCACCACAGCCAGCGCCAGGGTTTGGTACATATCCAGCGAAACCTGAAAAGAACGGATGCTTTTTGCAGGCGTTTTAACGGCTACCTGTAAACCCTGCTTCTCATACCATGCTGTGGCGCCAAAGTGGAAGGGGATAGGGACACCTTGAACAGCATCCTGCGGTGTCAAAGCTGCATCTACAGCGACAGCACCTTGAACCTGACTGTTGTTTTGGAACAGCGCATCTGTGATTTGATTGACAATTGCAGCGTCCAAATTGTCAGATGCAACCAATACAGCCCGAACACCCAAGGTGGTCACATCTTCGTCTTGCCCCCTGTAGGTACCAGCGGGAATGGTGCATACGGCATAGCAGTTGTATAAACCCATTAGCTGGCTGATGGTTCGCTCGTCGGGGGCGATCAGCCGGATGTCCATGTTCTCTGCCAATGCAGCTACAGCGTTGGTGGGGGCGCCTGCTGTGCAGAAAAAGGCGTCAAGGTTGCCAGCTTGCATTTCATTGGCAGAATCAGCAAAGGATAGACGGCTGACTTTCAGCTTGTCTAGGGTTAAGCCGTTGGCTTGGAGGATTTGCTCAGCATTCCGGGTGACGCCCGAATTTTCCGCGCCAATGGACACCCGTTTGCCAGCCAGGTCATTAATGGAAGTAATGCCTGAAGCTTTGGTGACCACGATCTGGCAAGCTTCGGTATAGAGGGAACCTATCGCACTGTAACCAGACAGAATCCGACCCTCGAAGCTGCCTTCACCTACCGCCGCAAACTGTAAAGTATCGCTTTGGACGATGGCTAAGTCTGCCAGGTTGCCTGCCAACAGGTTTAGGTTCGCTTCAGAGCCGGTGGTTTCTTTCACCGTTACATCCCACCCAGTGGCTTCTTCAATGGCAGGCGCCAAGGCATTGCCATAAGCGTAATAAATGCCTCCCTTGCCGCCTGTGCCCAAACGGATCTCATCTGAAGCGCCTTTGCAGCCGCTCAGGCAGGTCAGCAGCAGGCAAATGAGGATCAGTGCCGAACATCGCCGCTGTAATTTCATAACAGTATCTCTCCTTCATTTTTAATCAATGCCGGGTAAGCTGCAAAATTGGGCGATTCCCCCTTTCTGTACCCTGTTTTTCCGCACCGGCAAGCTGGGTTATCCCAGTTGGAACGGTTGTAATGCGCAATTTCTACCTATATTGCATTATAACACAGCAAATAAAAGAAGTACAGAATTGCCCGCTTGTGTCTGGCAATTTGCGATGCCGCGTGGACAGCGGGGTTATGATGGAAAGATCAGTGTGGTTTTGAACCCTTTCTGTGGTTCACTTTCAATGTGCATAGTTCCGTTGTGCGCCTCAATAATCTGCCGAACCAGCAGTATACCTAAGCCATGCCGCAAGTTCAGTTTTTCATCTGTGCTTTCGATACGGCTGGCGCTTGCGGTCAGCGCCTTCAATTGCGCAGCGGATACCCCCACGCCATCATCTATAACCGCAATCATGGTGCAAGCCTGCCCATGTGTGACCGAAAGATCAATTTGGCAGCCCTTGGGGTTATGGATCATGCTGTTCTGGATCAAATTGCGCAGCGCACGTTTCAAAAGGGCTTCATCTCCTTGCATTGATGCCGGTTCGCTTTGCCGGTCAGCACAGAATACAATGGTATATGGTTCTTGCAAACCGCCATCTAAAAATTCGCAGGCAACCTGCCGCGCCAGCTCCACCAAATAGACTTTTCCCAGCCGAAGTGGCTGCATGGAATATTCCAGCCTTGAGGTAAGGTTCAGGTCGGCAATCAAACGCCGTAACTTTTCGCCCTGCCTGCGGATGCAGGTTGCCTGTTCTCGGGCAGAGGCTGGAAGCGCCTGGTTATCCTCAAGCTGCCCCGCAAAGCCCAGCATGACAGAAAGCGGTGTTCGCACATCATGCGAAATACCGCTGATCCATTCGGCGCGGGCGTTGTCTTTTTTGGTGATAAAAGCCCCCGCTTTGTTAAGCTGCCGGTTGATTTCTGCCAGTTCCCCTTTTTCCGGCAAGCTGACCAGCTTGCCGGAGGAAACCGTTTCAATCCCCTGTAAAATCGGGGTGACCGCTTTTTCCACCCGTCGCATATTCCACCAGATCAGCAGGACAACCGCAATGAGATTGCCTGCGACCATAATCACAAAACCAGCCAAAATAATCCTGATATAAGGTTCCTTGTATGCTGAACAGTATTTCACAAAGCTGTTTTTCGCTGTACCAACAACCAAAAGCCCCGCGGGGTGCTCTAGTACAAAAACAGGATAATCCCTTAAATACCACCGGCTGAATTTGGCGATATCAGTTGGCGTGTATTGCCGCGGCAACTCTTCCGGCAGGCACGCCTGCCAAATCACAGCTCCGGTATTATCCAGCAGCATGGCCCAAGAGCGATTTTCTTTTAACCGGTCGTTTAGCCCATCGGTTGATACCAGATTGCCTGCCGCGTCCACAGTAATGCTGTCCCGCACCTCATGGATTGAAATTTCCGATCCATCTGAGGACTTTTCTGCCCATAGCAGTACAGAGAAAAACAACACCGCGTTGAGGAACAGGAACAAGATGATGATGCCAATCATAGATAAAAAATACTTCCGAAAAAAGTGTTCTACTGGCTTCATTTTTTCGGCTCCTTCACCATCAGTTTATAGCCCAGCCCTTTCACCGTCAGCAGTGATACAGGTTTGGATGGATTTCGCTCGATTTTCTCCCGCAAATGCCGGATATGGGTCATCAGTGTTGTTTCATACCCTTGCCAGATATCCCCGCACAGCGTTTGGCAAAGGGCGCCAATCGTGACAATACGGTTTGCGTTGTCTGCCAGCTTTTCAAAAATGCTGTACTCTTTTGCAGTCAAAGGGATTCGATTGCCTTCTTTGATGACTTCTGCCTGATCCAGGTCTACCATAGCGGCATCCAGCGAAACAATCCGGCTTTTTTCAGGATAGGCACGTTTCAAAATTGCCTGCACCCGCAGCAGCAATTCTTTTGGCAAAAATGGTTTCACCAGATAATCATCCGCCCCCAATTCAAATCCAGCAAAGCGGTCTTCCGCTTCCCCCTTGGCAGTAAGCATAAGGACAGGGATTTTACTGACCGTGCGAATCTCTTGAAGCAGTTCAAATCCATCCATGCCAGGCATCATCACATCCAGAATGATTATGCCTGGCATTTTTTTCGCCATCAGCGCCAGCGCCTGTTCACCAGAGGCAGCCACCAAAATCCGTGTATATCCAACACTTTCAAAAATAGAGCGGATCATTGTCCGCAAATCTTTTTCATCATCCACAATAAGAATTTCTGTGTCCAGCATAAAAGCACCTCCTGTTTATGCCTATTATAACGTGGAAACCGAAAATTGTATATGCTGTCAGCACAAATTCAAGGTTATCTCAAGGTTCCCTCAAAGGAATCTCAAGGATGATATTATATACTTGCCCCACAAAGGAGGCAACTGCTATGTGTGATTATGTGATTGAAACGAATCAGCTAACCAAGCAATATGGAACACAAAAAAGTGTAGCAGAGCTGAACATTCATGTTCAGCGAGGGCGTATCTATGGGCTGCTGGGTCGAAATGGGGCAGGAAAAACCACAACCATGAAAATGCTGTTGGGGCTTACGCAGCCCACATCTGGAAAAGTATCAATTTGGGGGAAGCCTTTGCTGGGCAATGAAAAGAAATTGCTGCCTCATATCGGCAGCTTGATTGAATCCCCCGGCTTTTATCCCAATCTGACAGGGACGGAGAATTTGCGTATCTTTGCCGCATTGCGTGGGCTAAAGAACGGCAATGTGATTCAAAATGCCTTGGATTTGGTGGGCTTGCCTTATCGGGATAAAAAGCTGTTCTCTCAATATTCTTTGGGCATGAAGCAGCGGCTGGCGATTGCGCTGGCAGTGATGCACGACCCGGAGCTGCTCATTCTGGATGAACCCATCAACGGCTTGGATCCTATTGGCATTGCGGAGGTGCGCGCATTTATCCGGGCGTTGTGCAACGAACGGGGCAAAACCATCCTGATTTCCAGCCATATTCTTTCCGAGGTCGCACTGCTGGCAGATGATATTGGTATTATTGACCATGGTGTCCTGTTGGAAGAAGAAAGCCTTATGGATTTGGAGGCAAAAAGCAGCAGATATATTCGCTTTACGGTTTCTGACACGGCATGGGCAGCGGGGATTTTAAAGGGTGTTTTCCATGAAGATCACTTTACTGTGCAGGATGCCCATCATCTGCGGATGGATGCCGCAAAGGTTTCCGTGGCAGAAATGGTTTCTGCTTTTGTACAGCATGGTTTGGCAGTTTCAGAAGCGGCAACAGTAGAAGAAAGTTTGGAGGATTATTTTAAACGGGTGACCGGGGGTGAGGGAATTGCTTAAACTGATTTGCTGCGAGCTGACAAAGCTGAAACGGAAAAAGTTCATTCCCCTTGTGATTCTTTTCGCGTTTCTGTTTCCTCCTCCGCTGGCTGTGATGATGCTGACGCCCCGTATGATGGCGCGGTATGACACGAAAGCCGAACTTTTTGACGATTTTTACCAGTTTGTCCTGGGCTATGGGGTGGAGCTGCTTCTGCCCTGTGTGATTGGTGTTATTGCTGCCATGTTGTTTTTTATGGAACGGGATAATGATACGTTTAAAAACCTGTGTACCATCCCGGTAACCAGTACGCAGATGATTTTTGCGAAGATCATCGTTCTGTTTCTGTTCGGATTGATCTTTTGCTTGGTCACCGCTGCTGCCGCTATCGTCTGCGGGAGCCTGATTGCCGAGGTGGGCGGGATGGGCTACAAGCTGTGGGCGGCGGTGGAGCTGGGAATTTTCATCACGGCAGGCACTCTGCCGCTGGTAGTGCTGGTGGTCTTTTTCAGCAAGACCTATATCTTTTCTATCCTGCTGTGTATTTTTTACAGCGTACTGAGTCTGACCGCCGAGAGCTGTATGAGTGCCATACCCAAGCTCGTATGCTGGCTGATGCCGATTCCCCTCACCAACCTTTGGTGTGCGGGAGATATGCTGCGCCACGGCGTCCGGGACAGCGTGAAAGACCTGGAGTATCTGATTCCCACCACAACCCAGACGGTTCTGATTTTGGGCGTGATGTCCGTGCTGTCTATCCTGCTGATCGACCGGCTGTATAAAAAGAGAGGGGGAGATTGAAATGCTGGTACTGATGAAAACCGAGCTTTGGAAGCTGAAACGGTATTACATGATCTGGGCGGGTGTTCTGCTGATGCTGCTCTCTGTCCTCCTGACGGTGTTCACCACCACAGCCATAGACGGCACCATCTGGACCTTTTCCTATTTTGCCGAACAGGTCATCAAGAATAATTTCACAACGATCTTCCCCATGTGTATCACCCTGATCACCGGATATATCATCAATCGGGAAGGGACAGACGATACACTGAAAAGCATCCTGACGGTTCCGCTGTCCTTTCCTACGCTGCTATTTGGTAAGCTGACCGTCTGTGGTCTGCTCTCTCTGTTCCTGGGACTTACCAGCGTCGTGTTTACTGTGTCCGCATCCTTCCTTTTGGGTTTCCCGGGCGGGACTCTGCCAGCCATCCTGCAAGCTGCGGCGCAGATTACGTTCAACTGTCTATTCCTTTATATAGCGGTTCTGCCGGTCATTGCCATTGCCGCCCGAATCCCCAACGGGCATCTGATTGGAGCGGTTGTGGCCTTTGTCTACGGCTACGGCGGAATGTTCGCGGCAGGGAACATGACCCTGGCAAATCTCTATCCTGTGACCGCAAGTATTGGACTGGTCGGATACCGCAGCTATGACGAGGCGGTCCATTGGAATCCGCTGCTCTGTATGTTCAGTTTGTTAGCCGCGCTGATGGTTTCTGCTGTTTTTGTTGCGAGTACCCAAAACGTTTCATCTGCAAAAGCAGCAAAAAAGTCCAAACACAAAATCACAAAAAAGGTTGGTAAGGAGTGTCAAACAACATGAAGAAAAAAGTGAAAATTGTAATAGGCATTGCCGCTGTCCTGCTCATTAGTCTGATCGGATTTTGCGCATGGTTTCTCTCTGGTTTCGGCAGCACTGAGTATTATGCCCAGATTGACAACAGCAAGGTGGAAGAGGTTGATACCAAAGGAGGCGTAATCAGCTTGAAAGGCAATCTGCCATATTCTTATACACTACAGTCTTACGATAAAAACGGCAATGAAAAAACGCTTACCTTTGGAACATCCAGAGAACTGCGGGATGGTGCTTTTATTCGTGTGACGGTTATGCCAGTTCGGGGTGTTCTGGATTGGTGCGAAGTACAGTTTGACGAGCTTCCTTCCGCGGTACAAGCATATTATGCAGCCCCAGCAAACAAATAAATTTATGATAATCGACCTGTCCAGCAACAAAACTGGTTTCTTCGGAAAAAAAGAAATGCCATATAGGAAATGCCTCCTATATGGCATTGTTAAACCGGTTTATGTGTTTGTTTTTCCGCCGTCTTTTTAAAGACTGCAAGATATCTGTCCGTCCTGCGCAAGCCGTTTGCATCATCGCCGTTTTTCACACTTTATTAAAGCGGTTTTAGTCTATTGGTACAGGCTTCTAAATCACCACCAGCTAAAAGCCGGAGGTGGTTTAGGTATTTCAGCAATTTTTCACAACCTGACCCGCTGCATATTCATAGTCTTCCATAAACCGGGCAATTCCATCCATCGCCAGCGCACGAGGTGTAAACATAAGTGCACCGCTCCGTACCGCTTCATATTGCCGGGGCATATACTGATGCAGCATATTCATGGGAATCGGATATTTTGTCAGGTTTGCAAACAGTTTTTCCTGTGCGGCTGTTACCTTTGGATCTCCGATATAATAGCGGGCGCGGTCAGAGAAACTGTATTTTCGGGCAAGCCCAAGCTGATGGAAACTGCCATGATAATGTTTCTGCCAGTTGTTTGGGTTTTCCGTCATGGTTTCTTCCAGCGTTTCAATAAAATGCGCCTGCTCCGCAGCGGGAACCAATTCGCGCTCCATCATGGAAAGGGCAAACAACCCTTCCCGCAAGCCATAAGTGATTGCAGGCCCGACCTTGAGAATACAAATGCCGTCCTCAACCATTTCGCGCAGACATTTTGCGCTTTGATAATCAGTCGAGTGTCCCTCAAACACAACTTCTGGATATTCGTTCAGTTTTGCACACAAATCCTTTGCCGCTTCTCTGTTATAAAGGAATACCTGGTCGTCACCAAACTCAACACCTGGCTGCACCACAACGGCAATCACATCATTCCAGCCATCTGGCACGCCCGCTTCTTCAAACATACGGCGGTAAGTACGCACGGTATCTGCAAATGCTTCGGGTTTGGTGACAGCAAGGGAATCCTCTGCTTCTTGTGCGCCGCCGGGAATCGGTACTTCAGAACCAATAATAAATACTGGGCGCATAGCATCAGGTTTGGTTTTCAGCAAATCTTCATAAGCTTTCATGCAAACTTTATAAAGCTGAACACCGCGCCGGGCAACGGTTTCAGTAGACAATGCACCTTCCGGGTCGTCCGCAACTTTCATACTGGTGTCCAAATGAATCTTGGTGAAACCTGCCGCCGTGTACTGATACACCAACGCTTCGGATTTTGCCATTGCTTCAGCTTCCGGCAGGCTCTGCCATGTCAGCGGGCCAAGATGGTCACCGCCCAAGATAATTTGCTGTTCCGGCACACCAATCTTTTGGGCAAGCTCCAACACCTTTGCGTAAAAATCGGCGGGCTTCATACCGGTATAGCCGCCATACTGGTTGACCTGATTGGCAGTTGCTTCAATGAGAACCGGTTCGCCCAGTTTTTTCGCACGGATGAGCGCTTGTTCAAGCACCAGCGCATTAGCAGTGCAATAAGAGGGAATGCCGCATTTTTCACCCTTGCGGCGGCGCTCCATCATTTGCTGTAATGGATGTTTCATGATATCATAACCTCACTTTTCAGCATTCGGAATCAATGAGAATCTTACCTTTCACTGCGCCTGGCGTTTCATAAAGCGCAAATGCGTCAACAATTTGGCTGAGCGGTATTTTCCTGAAGATAAAAGATTCATCAAATTTCAAAGCGCCAGTCTTAAAATAATGCGCCGTCAAACGCCATTCTTTTCCGGGGAAAGGCGCGCTGTAAGACATCCATGAGCCAGTCAGAGTAAATTCCTTACGGTTCATATTTTCCCATTCATCCACTGTGAAGGACAGCTCACGGGTTGGCGTGCCGACAAAGCATACGCTGGCTTTATTTGCTGCAAGTGCAAATGCCATTTTCATGGTAATGGTATTGCCCGCTGTTTCAAACACATAGTCAAAGCCGCGTCCATCCGTCAACGCCTTTGCCTGCGTCATGAAATCCTCATCAAGGGTATTGATACAGGCTGTTGCGCCTAATCGCTTGCCAAGCGCCAAACGTTCAGGCGTAATATCGAATATGACCGCATCTTTTGCGCCAAAAATCTTTGCCCACTGCATCAAAAACATACCGATTGTGCCGCCGCCAAGAATGGCAACACTGCCGCCGCCTCTGAAAGGCGTGCGCTGCAAACCATGCAGGGCAACGGTCGCCGGTTCAAAAAACGCGCCTTGTTCAAAGGAAACCGCATCCTCAAATTTCACGGCGTTATTTTCTGGGATAACAACATATTCTGCAAAGCTGCCAAATTCCCGTGAACCAATGAAGCTGTAATGTTTGCACAGAGAATAGTTCCCACGCTGGCAATCTTCACACTGCATACAGGGGACAAGCGGCACACCCGCAACGCGGTCGCCTTTTTGGAGCGCGGTCACACCTTCGCCCAATTCTGCGACTGTGCCGGAAAACTCATGCCCAAGCACATTGGGGTAAAAGTGGCACGCATTCCCATTGACACGCGGCACATCAGAACCGCAAATACCGGTATATTTCACCTGTATCAGCACTTGACCTTTACCTGGTACAGGCTTTTTGATATCTTCATATCGAATATCTTTTGGCGCGTGTACAACACCTGCTTTCATGCTATAAACCTTCTTTCGCTTTAACTTTTTTCTTTTTCAGCTTGTTACCGGGCTTAGAAACCGTCCCCATCCATTGTGTCAAGTTCAGCCGCACGTTTTTTGGAGTGCATCACGGCAAATACCATACATACAATATAAATCACTGCAATCACAGCCAATCCGGGTATACTTTCGCGTGTGAAAATCTGTGTAAAGATATAAGTCAGCGGACAGCCGCCCTGATCCATTGCCGCAAGGGTTTCACCTGCGCCAACCGCGCCGACTGACTGCCCAAGTGTTGTTGTCCACACAACCGTCTGATTGGTGATCCAAATGGTCATTGCCATAATGCAGCTGCCAGAAATCAGGGTGCGGAATAGGTTCCCTCTATGTACAGCAACAGCAATTGCGATAAAGAAGCCAATGGTTGCAAGGTCGCCAAAAGGCAGAATCCGGTTGCCTGGCATCACGATTGCAATGAGCAGTGTAATCGGGATAAACAGGATACCAGCGGTTACAACTTCCGCGTCACCCAGCAGGACAGCAGGGTCAAGCCCAATGTAAAAATCCGCGCCTTCGCCAAAACGGTTGTGCATCACTTCTTTTGCCCGTTCAGATAACGGCAGCAAACCATCCATAATACATTTAATCATCCGGGGCATCAGCACCATAACCGCACCCATCTTAATGCCAAGCGGCAATGCCTGCTGTGGGTTATAACCTGCAAGAAAACCAATAATTGTGCCGAGAATGGAACCCATCACAATCGGTTCACCCAATACGCCAATGCGCTCCTGAAGCCGTTCAATCGAGATGTTCACCTTATTCAGCCCTGGAATTTTTTCAATCATTGCATCCACAAGGCAGGCAACTGGCGCCATATAAGCCGAGGTGCCATGCGGCGCGGTCAGGCTTTCCAGTCCAAAATAATCATTCAGTAAAGGCGCCCAAAGGTCACCCAGCTTATAGGTCATTGCCGCATGGAAAACGACACCCAATAAGCCAATCCACAGATTACCGGTGACAGCATAAGCAATCGCCCCTGTGAAAGCAATATGCCAAACATTCCAGATATCAATGTTAAGCGTTTTGGTCAGTTTGGTTGCAAACATCAATAAATTTACCACGATAGCAAGCGGGATTGCAATCGTTGCAACCACAGATCCCCAAGTAACACCGCTCATGCCTGGCCAGCCAACCTCAACAATCGAAAGGCTTACGCCAAGTCGATCTGCCATTGCCTGCGCCGCGGGCCCCATGTTGGCGTTCATCATATCAACAATGAGCCCCATGCCAACAAATCCAACACCGATCATGAGGCCTGAACGAATGGCTTTGCCAACCTTTACCCCGATAATCATGGAAAGGATTGCGATAATGATTGGAAGCATTACCGACGCACCCATATCAATGATATAGGTAATCACAAAAGCGGCGCCGTTTAAGAATGTATTCATGACTTACCCCTTTCTGACGGTAAAGGGGGAACGGGAAGCCCGCGCCCCCTTCATCTTTTTTTGTGAATTATTCCCCACGTAATACCTTGAGAATGGCAGCTTCGGTTTTCTCAACACCCATACCGGAGATGAAGGGCATACCTGTAATCAGTGGTATACCGTAATCACGGCGTACTTTAGAGGTAGGGACGATCAAATCTGCCGGAAGATTGGATTCAATTTCAGAAATGCGCACCTGACAGATTTCCACATCAATGCCGTTCTTTTTGCAAAGCTCAACAACTTTATTTGCCGCAATGGTGGAGGTGGCAACTGCGCCGCCGCAAGCTACGATAACTTTCTTTTTCATAATGTATTCTCCTTTTCCTTGATAACCATGATGATATCTTCTGCGCCTTCTGCTGAAAGCAACTTATCAAGTACTGCTGTATCCTGAATAATCGCAAGGATACGCTGCAGTTCGTCAATATGTTTGTTTGGATCAACAACCGCCAGCATGAACACCAAGCGCACGCCTACGGTTTCATCATCTGTTCCCATCTGGGTGAAAGTGACAGGATGATTCAGCAACGCAATGGCAACGCCAGGGTTATTGACATGGTCAACCGAGGTGTGCGGAATCGCTACACCATAGCCATCCACATCAAGCCCAGTTGGATAATCGCGTTCACGGTCGATTAATGCCTGTACATAAGTATCTTTCGTATAACCTTCCCGGATGAGCACATTGCCGACTTGACGCATTACGTCTTGATAATCGGCGGCGTTAATGCCGGGAAGAATCAGCGATGGGTTTAACTGTTCCCAAATCATAGTCGTCACTCCTGTTATGCTGTAATGAATTTCAATACCGTTTGGCCAACCGTATCTCTTTCTGTGTCTTTATCCTACCATGAATTGTGACAGGAAAACAGTCAAAGGTTTTTCCCTGACTGTGCAAAAAAATAGAATGGTTGAAACCGTTTCACAAATCCATGAAAGAGTTTCAACCATTGTTTGTTTTGCATCATCCCAAGATGCTGTATTCATATTTTTCGATAATTGCCGCTGCTTCTTCCGTCGTGCGGCAAATATGCAGCAGTTCTTTAAATTCTTCATCCCGCAGCATATTCACCAGGTTAAAAAATGCTTTTAGGTGTGTCCGGTGGTCTACTGCGCTTAAACAGCAAACAAACTCTACCGGATCAAGTTCCTCTGCGCCAAACGGGACGGGGTTTTTCAGCCGAATGAGATACATTCCCACCCGGATACTGCCCTGCTCTAATCCTTCATGCGGCACGGCAAAGCCCTTGGACAGCACGATATACGGCCCATTTTCCTCAATGTTCGCAATCATTGCATCAATATAGCGGTTTTCGATATAGCCGCGTTCAACCAGCCGTATCGCTGACCTGCGCACGGCGTCCCGCCAATCTGTGCATTCCACATCCAGTTCAATATTCGTCTGCGGCAGCAAATGATGAAGATATGGTGAAAAGATTTCCGCTTCCGCTTCAATGGATTGGTTAAAATAATCACGCACGACACGCCTGATTTTTTTCATTAACGCTGGCGCGCCATCAGCAACCGCTTCATATATCACAGGGCGCAGTTTTTCAATCATGCCTTTGGCACTGATCTCTCGTTCGCCAATGCGCGAGGGCAGATGACGGCTGTCACGCAGCGCGTCAATCTTGCTGCCGACCCGCATATAATCGCTGTCATTGAAGGTTGGTGAAACAATGACATAATCCAGTTTACAGTCAGGCAGCGGCACAGTGGAAATGATGAAATCTGCTTTGTCAGCGGGAATATGTTTGGCTTCATGTGCCGATATGATATCGACAATCTGAAAATTAAAATGCTGCTTCAGTTTTTCCATCAGCAGTTGTGAAGTCCCGATTCCAGCATGACAGGCAACAATCACATGGAATGCAATTTCCCGGTTTTTCCGGCGCTCAATCGCCGCACAAATATGAATCGCAATATATGCGATTTCCATATCGTTAATTTCGCGCCCGATATAATGCCGCAGCATAGGGATTCGGCTGCGCACCGCTTCAACGACTTGCTGATGATCCTCTAACACTTCATCAATGATGGAACGTTCGGGATATGATGCGGGCGGCGCTGAAAAAACCGATTCCAAATGGTTAGAAAGATTTTCAAAGAAATCGTAATCATTATTTAGATTAATTTCCAATTCTTCTGAAATGCCTGCAATAAACTGACGGGTAATCATTTGGATTTTTACTGCGTCCTTTTCAAATGAGCTGTGCCGCATATATCGTGCATGATTCAGCAGCAGGCACAACGCGCGGATATCATCTTCGGTTGTTTTCACGCCGCAATACTGCATAACATAACGGAGGATATCCTGTGCCATGCAATATTTATCACTGTCAACCTGGGGCTGCGGCTCTATAAATTCCCCCTGCCGGTTTCGGTTGACAAGAATACCTAAGTACAATAAAATTACCTGAAAAGATGTATCTGTTAGAAAATGTTTATATATATGTTCTTGTTCACTGAGAATTTTTTGAATAATCACACGATTTCCAGCTTGCACACTGATATGTTTGGCAACAATTTCACGCTTTTCTGCAAGCTCATTTTGCAGCAGATGAAGTAAAAATAACCTTTTTTTACTCTCTGGGCCGATTACGCGAAGTCCTTTATTTGCATAAGAAAGCACTTTTAATTCGTTTTTCTGTACAAATGCCTTAATATCATCTAAATCATGGATAATTGTTGCACGGCTAACAAATAGATTTTCCGCAATTTCTGCTAAAGTAATGTAATTTACCGCGTTAACCAGCATTGCAGCAGCAACACGCTTTCGTTCTTCTTTGGAAAGTTTATAGGTATAAAAATCCCCCGTCAAAATAAAAGGAAGAATTTGATCAAAGCTATCTGGACAAATAATTCGTCCACCGCTTTCAAAAGACAGTTTTGGCAGATGATTCTGTTTCAAAAGAGTATTGATTTCGCTCAAATCATTGCGTACTGTTCGCTGCGATACATGAAATTGTTCCGCAAGATCTGTAATACGAAGTGAGGTTTTGGAATCGTTCAGCAAATGTATTATTGCGGTGATTCGCTGATTCATAAAGTCTTCATCCTTTTACATTGGTATCCGTTTTCTTATGTTTTTTCGCACATTCATTGATGATTATCTGCATGGTTTTAGGTGCATCCTTTGATTTAGCCAGATAAAAATTAATCCTGCCGTTCCCATTCATTATCCCTGGTTTCGCGAAACCGAGCTGCAAAAGCAGGTGGTTCATTATGGCAGTACAGATGGGAGGTATCACCATAGGAAAGCATCCTAAAAACAGCAATCCCTGCCCGGCGTTCTTCTGTTGCAACAGTGGTTACTGATGTAGGCGCAGCACAGCAGCCATGCCACAAAATCATCGGAGAAACATTCAGCAAATGACTAAGCAGCACACAGCCGACTCCAAAATGGCAGAAAAACACCAGCGTGTCATTGTTGGGGACAACGGCGTGATAATAAAAGCCATCTCTCTCATATCCATGCTTTTTCAGCAGAAGATTAAAAGCATTTGTTACACGGTCATATTCTGCTTTGACATCGGATTGCTGAAAAACTTCGGGCAGAAACCATTGATCACGACTAAAAAATCGTTCATCTGTCATCCAATCCTGTGGAAGCCAATCCCATGGAATCATTTTATGTTCAGTTACATCAGGGCGCCAAATTGGGGCATGGAACTCCCGCAGCCATAAACATTCTTCGGCTTTGCATCCATTTTTCTCTAATATGCATTTTGCTGTATCTTTTGCCCGCCCCAGCGGGGAAACATACCACGCCTTTGCATCAATAGCGGATAACCGTTCTGCAAGGAACGCTGCTTCCCGCCATCCCTTTTCTGTTAGCGAATCAATGGTATAGTCTGGGTCGCCATGCCGTACAAACAGTAATTTCATATATAAATATCCTTTCTCTGGTTTTCTGCCATTGCCTATGGCAGATACGCTGACAGCTTCATTATAATGCAAGGATAATTTGATTTCTATACAAAATGTGAAATTCCTTATATTCTGTAGAAATACCTATTTAATCTTCTCACTTTCGTACTCTTTTCTAAAAATTAAATAGGAGAATTTTTTGCAGGAATTTTGAAAGCAATTATACCATTTGTCAGTCAAGATATTTGTGCAAGTAAATGAAAGAGAAATATTTAATTTAGATATATATAAAATAGAATTTTAATGTGATGGATAAGCATGATTTGCTTTCCAATCAATTGATGAATATAATAGGCAATTTGGCACGCAAAAGTATGAAAGTTGCTGTGAAATTTTTAGTTTATGAAGCATAAACTGTCTATCTCCATGAAAAAATCATCCCGAAATCCCTTATTTGGAGATACTTCATGATCTACTGGAATCGCCGCCGAATTTGCTGTGCTAACGATGGGCTCCCTCCTCTTGTCAAGTGCAAAATGACCGCAAGGAAGCCATTTTCCATTTTACGTTGCTTGGTTTAAATTGCTCATTCATGCGTTTCAAATATTGGTTGATGGTTTTATCATCCAGCAATTTTATTTCCCGGCATTCTTTCAGATATTCATTGATCATTTGCAATGTAATAATTATCGTTTCACCCTTCAGATGGTTAGATGTTTTTTATTATGCGGTATTTGCCGAAAAATGTCGAGTAAAATTTTTGATTTCCGCAAATTAAAACAGCACCATGCCGCTGCTGACACGATGCTGCAATGATTTTTGCTAATGTTAATTTTCGTAGGATTCCTCAAGAACCATTGAGAAAATCAAGCAGATGTCGTATATCAATCAATGAAACAAACAGAGTTGCTGATCTGCATAACACAAAAGAAAAAAATGTTATTCTGATGGTATCAAGCAGCAAATAGAATAACGCAAGAAAAAGTGCTTGGCTGATATTATCGCGATGCATATTTGTGCCTTTCATCATATCAGCCAATAATACAACAAATCAATTAAAGTCCAGTGGTATAAAGTCAAGAGGGAAATAAAGAAAAATTCAAAGAAAATAGAGTAATGAAGGAGGCGCCAT
>CAXHNU010000034.1:0-4643 GCA_964017555.1 uncultured Butyricicoccus sp.
GGCAGCCCTGATGAGAATCCATCAAGCACCACACCAATACCGCCGCCATGGGACTCACCAAAAATAGAAACTTTTAATGCATTTCCCCACACAGAACCCATAGTAGTGCCTCCTTAAATTTTTTGAATTAGCTGGTGCAGGGTTTCTACATCTATTTTTTCAATATCTGCCCGTCCTAAAGTACGGACAAGGATGAAGTTTACTGTAGCACCCATTTTCTTTTTATCGGACAGCAGTGCATGGAAAATATCTTCTCGTGCATAGGGGAGTTCTGTCGGCAAGCCGAGATCCATTAGAATAGAAGCCAACACATCATCCAAATCATTGCTTTCCCCCATTGCATGGGATAATTTCATCGCGGCAACCATACCGATAGATACCGCTTGTCCATGGGTCAATACGGTATAATTACCGAGTTTTTCAGCTGCATGGCCAATGGTATGCCCGAAATTCAGGATCATACGCAGCCCAGTATCACGTTCATCTGCTTCAACAACATCACGCTTGATTTTAACGCATTCATAAATAATGTCTTCAATGCGTTCCCGGTAGCGCGGCATACGGATCATATCTAAAATGCCGCGGTTTTTAATGCAGCCATACTTTACGACTTCTGCCATACCGTCTGCAAAGGTTGCGTCTGGCAAGGTAGAAAGCATTTCCGGATCAATCAGCACCAGCCGTGGCTGATAAAATGCACCAACCAGGTTTTTTCCTTGTGGCAGGTCAACTGCTGTTTTGCCGCCAACTGAGGAATCCACCTGCGCAAGCAAGGTAGTTGGAATTTGGCATAAAGGAATGCCGCGCAGGAATGTTGCTGCGGCAAATCCTGTAATATCACCTGTTACGCCGCCGCCTAATGCAATGATAAGATCTTTTCGCGTTAGTCCATTTTTCAGGAAATCACAGTATAAACCTTCCACAGTTGCAAGCCGTTTATATTCTTCACCCGCAGGAATTACCGATACCGAAACTGGCAAGCTGAACTGGTCTTGCAATGTTTTCAGATAAAGTGGGGCAACAACCGAATCTGTTACAATATGCACACGGCTGGGGGTAAAATACCGCATACATTGCGCGGCTGCTTGTGAAAGCAGACCAGCACTGATTAAAATGTCTGATTTGCTGCTGGTTCCGGTCAAGGTCAGTTGTTTTATCATGGTTTGCTGCTCCTTTTTGATATGTTTCAAATTTCGCGTCCCATCGCGTTAGCGATACCACGCAGGGAAGCCATGGTTTCCTCAAAAGATTCATAAGTCAGAGATTGGGCACCGTCAGAAAGTGCGTGGGCTGGGTCGTTATGGACTTCAATCATTAACCCATCAGCGCCGGCAGCAATTGCCGCACGTGCAAGCGGCGCAACCATCCAATAAATTCCGCCCGCATGAGAAGGGTCAACAATAACGGGTAAATGGCTGATGCGTTTCAGCACAGGAACGGCAGAAATATCCAATGTATTGCGGGTATAGGTTTCATAGGTGCGGATGCCGCGTTCACATAAGATAACATTTTCATTGCCGCCAGCCATCAAGTATTCAGCAGACATTAAAAATTCTTCAATGGTGTTGGCAAAGCCGCGTTTGAGCAGTACAGGCTTATCAACTTGCCCAAGCTCTTTCAGCAGCTCAAAATTCTGCATATTGCGCGCGCCCACTTGGAAACAATCACATTTGTCTAAAAATAGCTCAATATGGGCTGGATTTGTGATTTCTGTGACGATTGGCAGACCGGTTTCTTGATGTGCATGGTGCAGAAGTTCCAACCCCTCGGCTTTAAGCCCCTGGAAAGAATATGGGGAGGAACGCGGTTTCCATGCACCCCCGCGCAGCACAGCAGCGCCTTGGCTTTGGACGTGCTGCGCGATATCTGTAATTTGTTCCCGGTTTTCCACAGAACATGGGCCTGCCATAACAACAATTTTGCGGCCACCCACAAATACGTCTTGACCAATTTGGATGACGCTGTCCTGCGGGTGCATTTTACGGTTTGCCAGTTTGAATGGTTCCTGTACCTTGGTAATCCGTTCTACATATTCATCACGCAGCAGCGCATCTTTATCAACCGATGCGGTATCGCCAATTAACGCCAGGACAGTTGTGCCTGTGCCATAAAGCGGGTTTACATGGACACCAAAACGTTCTGTCAGCCATACGGAAAGATGGTCAATATGCTCTTTGGATGCGCCATTTTTCATTACAATAATCATATCATAAATCTCCTTTAGAAAAGTGTAAATAGTGTGTAAAAATCGGCTGGGCAGCAATTGCGCATGAAAAAAACCTTCCGCCCATCCGGTTAGAGAAGGGACGAAAGGTATAACTTCCGCGGTACCACCCAATATTCGGCAAAACGCCGCACTTTGAATCCGATACAAACATATCGTACCTGGGTAACGGCAGGAATCCGTCAAAGCCTACTGGGCAAAAAGGTTTCAGCTTTGCAGCTCAAGAGGGAACTTCATAAAACCAATGCCTGCACCCACTTACAGTCGGGATGGATGCTCCCTAAAAAGCACGAGTGGTTTTATTACTTTCTCTTTCATCGCATTTACAATATACGTGTATTATTATACGAATCTAAGGGGGTTTTGTCAAGAGGAAAAAAATAAATTGCGTCATATGGCTTGTCTTTGTTTCATAGGATAAAGCAGGTGATGAAAATGAAAATACAGGAATCCAGAATCAGGGCATATACAGAAGCGGTAAATTGTCTGCCGCCGCGCCTGCAAAATGCAGTATTGCATATCCCAGATATCGAAAAATCCAGTTGTGAAGAACTGCGCTTGCGTGCCGGACAGGCAATCTATATTTCTTTAGAAGGAAAGGAAAAATCAGTTTCTCAGCTTCGGGTAGGCACGGAAGATTTGCGGGAAACTGTCAGCCGGGCAGCAAGGTATTCGGTACATAGCTTTGGTGAAGCATTGGCACAAGGGTACTTGCCTTTAGAGGGCGGGCACAGGTTAGGGGTATGCGGTACAGCCGTACTAAAAGCAGGAAATATTGCAGGCATCCGTACCATTACATCATTGAACTTGCGTATCGCTTGCCAGTCTTTGGACAGTGCGGATTCTGTACTGCATGGGGTGCTGCATGATGGGCAGGTGAAAAACACCTTGGTGATTTCACCGCCTGGGTTTGGCAAGACAACATTGCTGCGGGATTTAATCCGGCAAATATCTGGACAGGGCATACGCTGCGCTGTGGCAGATGAACGTGGGGAACTGGCTGCACTGCGGGATGGCATTCCACAATTTGATATTGGCAGCCAAACCGATATTATGGATGGATGCCCAAAAGCACAAGGCGCTATGCTGCTAATTAAAACCATGTCACCAACAGTTGTGGCATTGGATGAAATTACAGCTTCACAGGATGTAGAAGCCATTGCATATGCTGGGCATTGCGGCGTAGCGGTTTTGGCAACAGCGCACGCTTTTGGTGTAAAGGATTTATCTTGCCGTCCACTTTATCGGCAAATGCTTCAGCTTGGTGTTTTTGAACAGATCATAACCATTGAGCGCAAAAATGGTGGGCGGGAATATAGAATATCCGATTTAAGGGGGGATGGGGATGCTTAGGCTGCTTGGTACTGTATTGGTGATTGGCGCGTGTTCTGCCCTTGGGTTTTCAGCCAGACAGCACATGGCGCATCGGGTTGCTATACTGGAACAGTTCATACAAATGTTGGACATGATATCCGCGGAACTGGATAATCATCAAACACCTTTGCCAGACATCATCCATCAGTTGGCAGAAGAAAGCAGCACAGAACTGCGGCGGCTGTTTTGTGAAATGAATCGCCGTCTTGCCTGTAAAGATGGGCTTTCGTTTGCATACCGCTGGCAGACAACCATACGGGATATGGCACCAGAATTAGGACTGGAAAGTGAAGAAATTGCAATTTTGCGGGATGTCGCAGCCTATTTGGGACGTTATCAAGCAGAACAGCAGATTTTTGGACTGCGGCAGACACGCGCACGTTTAGAGGCTGTAAAGGCAAATGCCCTGCGTGCCTTGCAGACAAAGGGAAGTGTTTATCGTACCTGTGGGATTGCAGGTGGTATTGTGGCAGTTCTAATGATGTTGTGAGGTGAAAGCAGTGCAAATTGATTTGATTTTCAAAATTGCTGCAATTGGGATACTGGTTGCGGTATTTAACCAACTTTTAATCCGCTCTGGCAGGGAGGAACAGGCATTAATGACAACACTTGCTGGGCTCGTGGTGGTTATGATGATTTTAGTACAAGAAATAGGAAACTTATTCAGTATGATGAAATCGGTTTTTGGGTTTTAGCGTATGGGAATGGTTTCATGGATTGGAATTGCGTTGGTGGCTACAATTCTTGCGTTGACGCTGAAACAACAGCAGCCTATTTTTTCATTGATGATAACTATTGCCGCTGTGTTGTGCTTGCTTTGGATTACAGCGCAACCGCTCAGCCAGTTGCTTCGGACATTGAAAAGCCTTGCAGATGCTGCAAAGATATCATCAGGCATTTATCTGCCGGTATTAAAAGCAGTCGGTATTGCTGCTGCGGTTCGTGTTGCAGGTGCAATCTGTAAAGATGCTGGACAGAGCGCACTTTGCATCAAATTGGAACTGCTGGGCAGTATTGCGGCGCTGGCAGCTTGCCTGCCGCTTTT